>DATLVW010000655.1:0-5304 GCA_035577085.1 Thermoanaerobaculia bacterium | reverse complement strand
ATGTCGGTTGGGCCGGCAGGCTCGGTCATCTCTCTGCGCGCGTCTCTCTCCATGCGCTCCTTCCGGGAATGAGGTTAGTAACAATAACAGCCAAGGGAGCTGCGGCAGAAATGTTTTGAGACGTTCTGCCACGCAATGTCGCGCTCATGGAGGAAGGCAGTTGAAAGGACAGCATCACAAACCGCCGGTCTTCGAACCGGCACCAACCAGGAGACTACGATGAAACAAAAGTTGATGACGATGTTCGGCTTCCTGACTCTGTTTTGCACGGAATTCGGATCGAGCGCAACCGCTCAATGTGTGTTCTCGTTCAATCGCAGCGGGGCTGCGATTCCAAGCTCGTCCGCGATGATGAGGCACAACGCTGCCACGCCGGAAACGGGTGCAGCGAGAACAACCGCGGAGAGCCGCAACAACCCTGCCACCGCCGAAGACGCTCCGACGATCACCGGCCTCTGGGATCTGCAGTTCATCGCCGACGGCCAAGTTGTCGATGAGGGCTTCGACCAGTACCACAGCGACGGAACTGAGATCCTGAATGACACGCCGCCTCCATCAGCGGGAAACGTCTGCCTCGGCGTCTGGGCAAAGACAGGCGGACTCACGCTCAAACTCAAGCATCCGTCGTGGATCTACGACCCGACCAACACATTCCCCATCGGAACGGCGACCATTCTCGAGCGAGTCACGCTCGACTCCAGCGGCAACAGCTTCACTGGCACGTTCACGGTGCAGCTCAAAGACCTCGCAGGAAACTCGCTCGGACCGGACCTCACGGGTCAGCTGCAAGCCACGCGAATCACGCCCGATTGAGTCAGAAAAGGGGCAGGCAGCCACCCAGGGCAAGCGTCAGTGTCGTGACGTGTTGTCCTGGGTGCTCGCGTTCCTGGCTGAAGTTGAGGCTGGGACGCGTTATCCGCAGATGACGCAGTGGGACACGGGGATTAGCGGATTGACTAACCCCGTCCCGAAACCGCGAAACCGAGCTACCCAATTAACCCGGCAACTTCAACGAACGGGCGTGAGGCAGTAAACTGACCAGGACATGTTGAAAACCAGGGACAACCAGCGAGACCAGAGCAAGCGGGGAGACAAAAAGCGCGCCGCAAAGTCCCCGCGCGGGCGCGCAGGCACCGGGGTTACCAGCGCGTCCCGATCTCTTCAGGCTGAAGGGCGTCGATCAACGGCCGCGTCATTACTTCGATCAGCACCAGGGTGGTGCGGCGAGGATCTCGACGAGATTGTTCGTATCGTCACCGAAACGAGATCGAAAGCACGCTTTTGATGCCGTATCTGCTCGATACGAATCACTGCTTCCGCCTGATCGCGCGAGATGAACGAATGTTTGCCGCTCTCAACGAGCGACCGTTGGAGCAGCTCATGACGTCCGTCGTTGTCGCCGGCGAACTTCGTTTTGGCGCGTTGATCTCAGAGCGGCGGATCGAGAACTCTCTCGCCGTGGAAGACTTTCTCGGCCGGATCGATCAAATTGCGATTTCACCAGCCATCTCTCAGATCTACGCCGATCTGAAGGCTCGGATTCTCATGAAGCTCGGACCGAAAGATCGCTTCCGGCGGCGCGCTTTTGATCTGGCGAAGCTCGGTTTCACCGACAATGATCTGTGGATCGCGGCATCTGCTCTCGAACGAAACGCCGTTGTCGTCAGCGAGGACTCCGATTTTCGACGCATCGCAGAGCTCGAACAACTTGATGTCGAGAACTGGCTTTCGTAAGGGCTCATCAGTTGGCCTGATCCCCACCCGGAACCCCCCCAGAAACCCAGCGCATCGAACACCGTACGTAACACCAATGCGCACACTCGCTTCGCTCGTTCTCCTCCTCACCGCCACCACCGCCTCGGCTGATCTCTTCGGCGACTGCTCCGTCAGCGAAAAACGCAACGTGGCCGCGCCGACGGCCGGGATCACGCGCATCGTCATCATCGGACGCGCGGGCTGGCTTCATATCAACGGACGCCGCGGCGCAGTGCAAGTGACGGCCAACGGCACGGCATGCGCATCGAGCAGGGATCGCCTCGCCGACACCAAACTGGTCCTGACCCGCAGCGGCTCCGACCTTCGCATCGAAGCCGTTACCCCTGACAACGAGATGTTCGGCAGCTCCAAACTCGACTTCGACGTCGTCGTTCCCGACACCATTCCGCTGGAGGTCGAAGACGGATCGGGCGACCTGACCATCGACAACGTCGGACCTGCCGAGGTGACGGACGGCAGCGGAGACATGACGATCCGCAACGTCAGCGGCAATCTGTCCGTTCACGATGGATCGGGCGACATGCGGCTCGAGAACGTATCCGGCGACGTCCGCATCACCGACGGATCCGGCGGCATCGAGGTGCGCGGCGCCGGCAGCGTCGACATCGGCAACGACGGCAGCGGTTCCGTCGAGATCCGCAACGTCAAGCGCGACGTGCACATCGGCAACAAAGGCTCAGGCAGCGTGGACGTGTCCGACGTCGGCGGCAATTTCCGCCTCGGCAACAAAGGTGGCGGCTCGGTAACGTGGCAACGCGTGGCGGGGCAAGTCGATGTGCCGGAGAGGTACCGACGGTAGGGAGTGGGGTGTCGGGAGTGTGGAGTGGGAGATCGGTCATTAACGCGCTCCTCGTGCTCCATCTCCCACACCCCACCCCCCACTCCCCATGCCACAGATTGTCGTTATCGGTAGCGCACCGCACGGACAACTGACAACCGACAACGTGTTAATCTCTGCCCCTACGCGGGGTTAGCTCAGCGGTAGAGCGTCTGCTTTACACGCAGAGGGTCGCTGGTTCGAACCCGGCACCCCGCACCATCACCTCCCGGCGCGGCATTGGCGCAGTCCTTGCGCGAGCTGACACCAACGCCATGTTCTTCAAAACCCGCAAACGTGTTCTCCTTCTCGAAGACGACCCCTCCATGCAGCGCCTCGTCGCCAAGATCCTCGGGCGCGAGGGCTTCCGCGTCGATGTCTTCCTCACCGGCCGGCAGGCCATCGCCGCGGTGAAGGATGCCGCCTACGACGTGTTCCTCCTCGACCTGATGATGCCGCACGAAGGTGGGATGACCGTCATCCGCCACTTTCGAGTGAACGACCCCGCCATGCTCAAGCGTTCGATCCTCTTCACGGCATCGCCCGACTCGCTCATCGATGCGCTTTCCGGCGAGGTACCAACCGTGGTACAGAAGCCATTCGAACCGAAGCAGCTCATCGACGCAGTCCGCCGCATGAGCCAGCAATGAGCACCGATGAAGGCATCGAGTCCAACGTTCACGCTTGTCGCCGGCCACTACGCCATCGTCCGCCTGCATGCGGATGCTGCAATACCGTCCTGGGCACACGGCGCGTTTCTCTCCATAACCCGCACGCACGATGAGTTGTCCGTCGTCTGTGACGCGGCAAACGTCCCGGATGTCGTGGCCGATCGCGGATGGCGCTGCTTGAAACTGGCCGGCCCGTTTCCGCTCGACCAGACCGGCGTCGCCGCCGCATTCACGCGCGTTCTTGCCGATGCCGGCGTCGCCCTCTTCGTCGTCTCGACCTACGACACCGACTACGTCCTCGTGCGCGACGGCGTGCTCGAGCATGCGTCCGCGGCGCTGCGGGCTGCGGGATATGTTGTGCGGTGAACGGGAGTCGCGGGTCGGGAGTCGGGAGTCGGAGAAAGAACCCTTCCCGCGCCCTCCGCGTCTCCGCGTGAAACCGTAACCCCGTCAATTCGAAGACTCCAGCCTCCGACACCCGACCCCCGAAAATCGACACCCTCCGCTACAATCCCGCTCCCATGCAACCATCGCTCGCCGTAGCCGCGCCGCCTGTGACGCGCGGGCGGTTCACGATCCAGAACGCCGCCGCTGCGCCGGTCTCCAACTTCGCCGCCGATGTTCGCCGCGGACTCACGGCCACACCGAAGTTCCTGCTACCTCACTATTTCTACGACGCGCTCGGCTCGGCTCTTTTCTCGGCGATCTGCGAGCTGCCTGAGTACTACGTTACCCGCGCCGAGGATGAGATCCTGCGCGAACGGAGCGCGGAGATTGCAGCCAGCTTCGGACCGAGCGTGCGTCTCGTAGAACTGGGAAGCGGAAGCGCCACGAAGACCCGCCACCTCATCAGCGCAATCGTGGAGCGTCAGGCAACGCTCGAGTACATTCCGGTGGATGTCGATGCTGGCATCTTGACGGCGAGCGCCCACGAGCTGCTGACCGATTACCCACAGCTGTCGATCCATGCAGTCTGTGGCGACTTCCGCGAGCCGGCCGCACTGCTCCAGCCCCATCTTCCGCCCTCGGACGAACGGACGATCGTCCTCTTCCTCGGATCGAGCATCGGCAACCTCGACCCCTCCGAATCCGGTGCGATGCTCGCCAACCTGCGCACCGCACTCGCTAGCGGCGATGCCCTCTTCCTCGGCGCCGATCTACGCAAGTCTGCGTCAATCCTCGAACCCGCCTACGACGATCCCCTCGGCGTCACTGCAGCCTTCAATCTCAACCTCCTCGGCCGCATCAACCGCGAGCTCGGCGGGACCTTCGATCTCGCTTCGTTCGCGCACCGCGCCTTCTACAACGAAGCTGCCGGACGCATCGAGATGCACCTGGTCAGCCGCAAAGCCCAGCGCGTACTCATCGACGGCTACGACGTCGTCTTCGCCAAGGGCGAGTCGATCCACACCGAAAACTCGCACAAGTACGACGACGCGACCCTGCGCGCCCTCGCCACTGCCGGCGGCTTCACGGTTGAGCAGCTCTGGACGGATCGCAACGGCTACTTCGCCGACTTATTGATGGTGGCAAGGTGAAGACGTAGGTCGGACTCTCCAGTCCGACTGGCCGAGGTTTGTGCGACAACACGAGCAGTCGGACTGGAGAGTCCGACCTACGTAACCCATTCGAGAATGCATCCGACACCCTGCGCGCCCTCGCCAACGCCGGCGGATTCACGATCGAGCAGCGCTGGGCGGATCGCAACGGCTACTTCGCCGACTTACTGATGGTGGCAAGGTGAAGACGTAGGTCGGACTCTCCAGTCCGACTGGCCGAGGTTTGTGCGACAACACGAGCAGTCGGACTGGAGAGTCCGACCTACGTAACCCATTCGAGAATGCATCCGCCACCCTGCGCGCCCTCGCCGCTGCCGGCGGCTTCACGATCGAGCAGCGCTGGACGGATCGCAACGGCTACTTCGCCGACTTACTGATGGTGGCAAGGTGAAGACGTAGGTCGGACTCTCCAGTCCGACTGGCCGAGGTTTGTGCGACAACACGAGCAGTCGGACTGGAGAGTCCGACCTACGTAACCCAT
>DATLVW010000654.1:0-3920 GCA_035577085.1 Thermoanaerobaculia bacterium | reverse complement strand
GAGATGAACACGCGGTTGCAGGTGGAGCATCCGGTGACCGAGGAGGTTGCGGGTGTCGATCTCGTCCGCGCGCAGCTTGCGGTGGCGGGAGGTGCGCCGTTGCCATGGCGGCAGGACGATCTTCGCCAGCGTGGCCACGCCATCGAAGTGCGCATCTACGCGGAAGATCCGGACGATCGTTTTCTTCCGCAGAGCGGCGTGATCCGCTTCTATCGCGAGCCCGCCGGCCCTGGTGTGCGCGTGGATGCGGGCGTCGGTCAGGGCACGTCGATCGGAGTCAGCTTCGATCCGATGCTGGCCAAGCTGATTTGCTCTGGCCCGACGCGCGATGCCGCCATCGATCGCCTCGCCCGCGCCCTACGCGACTACATCGTCCTCGGCACGAAGACCAACATCTCCTGGCTCCGACGCGTCGTCCAGTATCCCGCGTTTCGCGAAGGCCTCGTCTCGACACGATTCATCGCCGATCACGAGGACTCGCTCCGCCGCACGATGCCGGACGAAGTTCCCGCGATCGCAGCAGTGCTGTCCTCAACGACGCAGCGGGAGCAACGCACGACGGGAGGAAAGGCGCCCGGCATCGGAAGCGTGTGGGACTCGATCGGCGAATGGGGAAGATAGGGCACTTGGTCCGAGCACAGACAAGAGTGTCTGTGCCACACAACCATCGCTTGAAGGGCGAGCTGGTTATCAGCCTCAGATTCGCCAGTGGCCCGAAGTGATGTGGCACAGACACTCTTGTCTGTGCTGAGAGATTCACCGCCCCAAACTTTCCGGCGCGCGCACTCTTCCTGCGATGCCGCAGAGGATCAGCAGCGTCACGACGTAGGGCATCGCTAGCAGCAGGTGGAACGGGATGCCGCGGCCGCTGGCTTGGAGTGCGTATTGCGCAGCGGCGGCGATGCCGAAGACAGCGGTGCCGAGGAGCGCGCCTTTGAACTTCCAGCGGCCGAAGATCACGATCGAGAGGGCGATGAACCCGCGGCCTGACGTCATGTTTTCGGCGAAGCCGCTGGAGAGGGCGAGCGCGAGGTAGGCGCCCGCGATGCCGGTGAGCACGCTCTCGATCGCGAGCGCGATCCAGCGATGCATGGCTACGGAGGCTCCGACCGCCGTTACCGCTGCGGGCAGTTCACCGCATGCGCGCAGGCGAAGTCCGAATCGGGTACGCCAGAGGAGGAACGCCAGCACGATCGGAATGACGATCCAGGCGAGCGGCACGACGACGTCCGTATCGAAGCGCGGCACCGGCTGAAGAAAGATCGCGCGCTGCTGCAGTTGGCGATAGACGACGCCGGTCAGGCCCTGGGCGAGCAGGACGATGGCGGTGCCGGTCACGATCTGATCGACGGCGAAGCGGATGGCAAAGAGACCGAAGAGCGCGCCGATCGCCGCGGCACCAGCGATGCCCGCGAGAAATCCGATCGTGATGCTGTGTGTCCACTGTGCCGCGACCACAGCGGTCATCGCCGCCGTCAGCATCATTCCTTCGATGCCGAGGTTGATCATGCCGGCGCGCTCGACGACGAGCTCGCCGAGCACTGCCAGCAGCAGCGGCGTCGACGCGACGATCGCCAGCGGAATGGAAGCCAGGAGTTGCGAAGTCATGAAGATGCCTTGCTCCGCCGCATGAACGCGATCATGGCCAGGATGACGATCGCCTGCGCCAGCGTCGCCACCATCGACGAGATGCCGGCGGTGCGCTGCAGTTCACCGGCGCCGGTCGTCAGAGCGCCGAAGAAGAGTGCCGAGGCGATGGTACCCAGGGGGTGAAGTTGCGCGAGAAGAGCAACGGCGATTCCCGCGTAGCCGTAGCCTGCGGCGAAGCGCCCGAAGAGGCGATGCGTGACGCCGAGAAGTTCGATCCCGCCCGCCAATCCGGCCATCGCTCCCGAGATGGCCATTGCTCGGATGAGCTGCCCGTCGACGTTGACGCCTGCCCACTTCGCCGCGGAACGGTTGAATCCTGTCGCACGCAGGCGAAGCCCCTCGGCGGTCTGATACAGCAGGTACCAGGCGGCGACCGCAACGAGGACCGCGATCACGACTCCGGCGTGCAGCTCGAGATTGGCGAGCAGCGGCAAGGTAGCGCCGGCCGGCACCGCGTCGCTCTGCGGGTACTTGCCGCTCGCTTCCTGCAGCGGGCCATTCACGGCGCAGCCGAGGAGATGGATGGCGATGAAGTTGAGGAGGATAGTCGTCAGCACCTCGGGGGCGTTGCGCCAAAGCCGCATCGCGGTTGCGATCGACGCCCAGATCGCGCCGGCCAGAACTGCTGCCATCAGCGATGCGATAACACCGTAGCGAGCGCCGAGAAAAGCGCCGAGCGCGCCGACGAGGAACTGACCCTCGCCGCCGATGTTCCAGACGCCGGCGCGAAACGCGACGGCGACGGAGAGCCCGGTGAGCAGGAGCGGCACGGACTTGAGCAGCGTTCCCTGCAGCGCGAATGAAGAGCCGATCGAGCCGCTGGCGAGAATCGCCAGCAACTCTCCGGGCGATCGGCCGAAGGCGATGCCGCAAAGTGCCAGGCCGGCGATCGCGGTCGTCGCGGCGATGAGGGCGATGCCAATTCGCGAAACGGAAATCGGAATGCGCAGTTTGCCACTCACGCTCCGACCCCCGACTCTCGCCGCTCGACACCCGCCATCAGTTGCGGCGCTCGCTCCGCCGCCTCGGCTGGCGTCAAACGATCGCTGAGTTTCCCGCGGTAGATGACGTGGATGGCGTCACCGAGCGCGAATGCTTCGTCGAGATCGGAGGTGATGAGGAGGATGGCGGCGCCGCGCATGGCGGCAGCGCGCAGCTCGTCGTGAATGAAGCGCGTCGCTTCGATGTCCAGTCCGCGCGACGGCTCGGCGGCCACGATGATCTCCGGCTTCCGCTCCAGCTCGCGCGCGAGGATGACTTTCTGTTGATTGCCGCCGGAGAGCGATCCGGCACGCTGGAGCGGCGACTGCGCGCGAATGTCGAATCGCTCGATCAATGCCGAAGCGGTCTGCGCGGCAATGCGCGGCCGCCAGTGCGGTTCTGCGAGGGCGATGTTTTCCGCGATGGTCATTTCCGCGATGAGCCCATCGCGCGCGCGATCCTCCGGGATGTGCGCCACACGTCCGCGCAACGAGTCGCGCAGCGACGTCGCCAATTCCGATTGACCGTTGCCGGCTACGCCAATGATGGCCACGATCTCGCCCGCGTGAACGGCAAGGCCGTCCTCAAGCTGTAGCATTGGCAAACGTAGGTCGGACTCTCCAGTCCGACTGACTGCCGCGGTTTGTCGGACTGGAGAGTCCGACCTACGTTCAACCTGCTGACGCTGTTCCACCTGTCTTCGCTCCACCATCGCCTCGGCCAGCTCCGAAGCCGTCATCGTTCCGCCATCGGCAACGATTCTTCCCCTCCGCATCACCACCACCCGCGTTGCTACTTCCAACACCTCGGGGATCTTGTGGCTGATGAAGACGACGGTCGTGCCGTTGTCCGCCAGTTGTCGCATGACGACGAAAAGCTCGCGTGCCTCCGCGGGCGCGAGCACCGAGGTCGGTTCGTCGAGGATGAGAAAGCGCGGATGGCGCGCGACCGCCTTGATCAGCTCCAGTTTCGCCTTCTCGCCGACGGAGATGTCTGCCACGCGCCGGAGAACGTCACGCAGCGCGATGCCGGAGTCGCGAATGATCGACTCCGCGTCGCGTCCCCACATAGCCAGCGCGAGGTTCTCCGCGATCGTGAATTCGCTGACGAGCAGAAAGTGCTGGTGGACGATGCCTGCCGAGGTGCGCTCATCGATCGTCCCTTCGTCCGCAGCCAACTCCCCGGCGGCGATCGACATCAGCGTCGTCTTTCCCGCGCCGTTCTCCCCGACGAGTCCGACGATCTCGCCGGGCGCGAACGCGAGCGAGACGTCATCGACGGCGACGTTG
>DATLVW010000653.1:0-2084 GCA_035577085.1 Thermoanaerobaculia bacterium | reverse complement strand
GCAGATGCTCCACGGGATGTGGACGAAGTGCTCAACTACGTCGCGGCGATGAACCATGGTCTGGCGCGTTTGCCAAAGCTGCCGGTCTCGGTTCGCCTGATCCGCGAGATACACGAGAAACTGCTTCATGGCGTGCGCGGTTCCCACATGACGCCGGGCGAACTGCGGAGGACGCAAAACTGGATCGGGCCGAGTGGGTGCACGCTGTCCGAGGCGACGTTCGTGCCACCGCCACCATCGGAGGTACAGAACGCGCTAGGTGCGCTGGAGAAGTTTATCCACCGAAGCGACACGCTACCTCTCCTCATTAAGATCGGTCTGGCCCATGCGCAGTTCGAGACCATTCATCCATTTCTCGACGGCAACGGCCGAGTCGGACGGCTGCTCATCACTTTCCTGCTTTGCGAGCGCGGCGTTCTGCACAAGCCGGTGCTCTACCTCTCTCACTATTTCAAGCGCCATCGATCGAGGTACTACGACCTGCTCCAGAACGTCCGCGATCGCGGCGACTGGGAGACGTGGCTGGCGTTCTTCCTGCGCGGGGTGGCCCAGGTGAGTACGCAAGCCACCGATACCGCACGCCGCATCCTCGCTCTTCGAGAAGAGCATCGCTACATCATCACCAACCACCTCGGTCGCGCTGCCGCCAACGGCTATCGCGTCCTGGAGCGTCTCTACGAACGCCCCATCCTCTCCGTCGAAGACATCCGTCAGCTCACGGGCACGACCTTCCCAGCCGCAAATCAACTCGCGCAGAAACTCGTCGAGCAGGGACTAGTCACCGAAATGACCGGCCAGAGACGTCATCGCCGATTTCGGTACGACGCGTACATAAGGTTGTTCGATGAGGAAACGATCTGATTGTCCGTGAGCGACTCTGGCGTGCAGTCGCATTTTTCAGTGATCGTTAGGGCAGGCAACCCGTTTCGACCTCGATGATCGTCGCCTGATTCACGAAGATATCGCTGGCGATCATGGCGAGGTCCTTGAACTCCGACTTGATCTGCTTGCTCGTCAGGTTCGCCGGCTCGAAGACGGCGTTCGTCTCCTCGCCGCACGCGAAGGACGCGGGACTGCCGATGGCGGTCTTTGATCGCACGAGCAGGCCGCGCAGCGGATCGCCGGGGACGATGGCTTGGCCGCCGGCGACGACGGTGGCGGCGTTCGGGAACACGATCGGCGTGAGCGACGCGCTCGACCGCCCGTGGTTGTACTTCTTCTGCCAGAGGATCTTGACCGCGTCGTCGATGGCGATGTGCCAGGCGGCGCCGTCGAATTCGCCGCAGATCGACGATGTCGAGGTTGGCGACGGAACGTTGGCGATGCCGTTGAGGAAGATCGTCGATTCTCCCGAGGTGGGCCGGAACGACGCTCGGACGTTGCCGGCGTCTGGCGCGCTGTTGTTGGCCAGCGTGGCGAGGAACGGTTTCGCGATCGCGCCGGCGTTGCCGATTGCCGTGACGATGCCCTTCCCGTCGGCAGCGTCGTGGAAGCGCAACATCGTGCCGTCGTGCCGATCGTACGTGCGCTCCCATGCAGGCTTTCCGGTTGCCGGATCGATGTTCAGGATCCATCCCAGCGGATGGGACGCATCGTCGTTGTTCGTGCCGAGTACGAAGATGCCTTGCCCCGGAAGCGAGCACAGGCGCTGCACGAACTTGTCAAAGAACCGCATCTCCAGGCCAGTGAGCTTGCCGGTTCTGTCGATGCCGTAGAGCCAGGTGTCCGTCTCGGCAGCGTTGCGCGACGCGACGAGGAACTGGCCCGGCTTCGACAGCGGCACGATGCCCATGGCCCGGCCGATGGCGCGCGTCGTCTGATACCGCTTGCTCCAAACGACCTTGCCGCCATCGTCGATGCCAATGCCGATCGAATCGGACAGGCTGGGTTTGGCGTTATCGAAGATGGTGCCGATGACGACGAACCGGTCGCCGTCCATTGCGATCGCTCCGTACCGCAGCACCTGCGTGCCGCAATCGGTGAGGCCGGTCTCGCAAATCGTATGCGTGCTCTGCCACACGATCTTGCCCGCCTTCGTGAAGCGGATGACGGAGAAGCCGGCCTGGACGAACTTGAAATCGGAA
>DATLVW010000652.1:0-2534 GCA_035577085.1 Thermoanaerobaculia bacterium | reverse complement strand
CCTCCGACTACGACCGCGAGAAGCTGCAAGAACGGTTGGCCAAGCTGGTGGGAGGCGTCGCCATCGTGAAGGTGGGCGCGGCCACCGAGTCGGAGATGCGCGAGAAGAAAGCCCGGGTCGAGGACGCGCTGCACGCGACCCGCGCTGCCATCGAAGAGGGCATCCTGCCCGGAGGTGGCGTCGCGCTGATCCGTGCAGCCGCGTCGCTGGCCGACCTCAAGTTCCGGGACGATCGACAGTACGGCGTCAGCGTCATCCGCCGCGCCATCGAGGAGCCGTTGCGCCAGATCGCGACCAACGCCGGGCACGAAGGCTCAATCGTCGTCGAGAAGGTGAAGAACGGCAAGGGCGCGTTCGGCTTCAATGCGGCCAGCGAGGAGTACGAAGATCTGATAAAGGCGGGTGTGATCGATCCCGCCAAGGTGGTGCGCGCCGCGCTTCAGAACGCCGCATCGGTGGCGTCGCTGATGCTGAGCACCGAGGCCCTCATCACCGACCTGCCGAAGCGGAAGGCCGGCGCGGCCGCGTCGCCCCTCGCCTGACCGGCATTGTGCGCGCGTGGGTGGCCTGAGCCCAGCGCGCGCAGCTCATTTGTCCGTGCTTGCCGGTGCGGCCGCCACCGGCGGGCTCGGCTGCGCCGTCGTGGTGCCGGCGTCGATCGGTGTCGGCTTTTCCTTCGGGCCAGTGTGGTTCAAGTCGCGTACACCCTGGGCGGTCATCTTTTGAGCTGTTTGCATTCCTTCAGCGTAGGGCACCGCCGCCGGTCTCACCCGCTGCTCGTTCCGCCGGATGCTGTTCGAAAAACCGACGTATCGGACGTATGGTCGTCCGATGGAATGGCTGAACTACCACCACCTTCTCTACTTCTGGATGGTCGCGAAGGAGGGCAGCATCGTGCGCGCCAGCAAAGAACTGCACCTGGCGCACCCGACGATCAGCGGCCAAATCCGTCGGCTCGAAGAGGTGTTGGGAGAGAAGCTATTCGTGCGGCGGGGCAGGGATCTCGTGCTCACCGACGTGGGACAGCTGGCGTTTCGATACGCCAATGACATCTTCGCCCTGGGGGGCGAGCTCCTGGACGCGGTGAAAGGGCGCGGCGGCCAGCCCATCCGTCTGGTGGTCGGTGTCTCCGACGTCCTGGCCAAGTCGATCGTCCACAGGATCTTGGAGCCGGCGCTTCGTCTCGCCGAGCCGGTGCGTCTCGTCTGTCGTGAGGATCGCTCGATGGACGCGTTCATGGCCGATCTCGGCGTGCACGCGGTCGACGTGGTCCTGAGCGACGCCCCGGCCGGTACGGACACGTCCGTTCGCGCATTCAGTCACTTGCTCGGTGAGTGCGGGGCCGTGGCGCTGGCCGCGCCGGCGATGGCCAAGGCTCTGCGGAAGGGCTTTCCCGCTTCGCTGAACGGCGCCCCGTTTTTGTTGCCGGCGGCGACGTCGACGCTGCGGCGCGCGCTTGACGCCTGGTTCGACGGACGAGACATCCGACCCAAGATCGTCGCCGAGTTCGACGACGCCGCGCTCGCGACCGTGCTCGGCGAGGCGGGACTTGGAGTGTTCGCCGTTCCGGAGGTGGTCGAGGAAGAGATCCGCCGACGTTACCAGGTCCGGCGGGTCGGCCGCCTCGATGGACTCCGCCAGCGCTTCTACGCCATCTCGGTCGAGCGCAAGATCAGGCATCCGGCCGTTGCCGCGATCTGCGAGGCCGCGCGCAAGCACATCTTCGCGTGATCGGTCACGGCCGATGCTCATGCAGCCAGGACGTGATCGAGACGGAGGAGCTGAAAAATCGCGAGTGGCTGGCCCCTGAGACCCCGCACGCTGAGCTTCCCGCCCTGCGCGACGACGCGCTTGTAAAGAGAGACGACCGCGCCGACGCCCGAGCTGTCGATCGAGTGCAGGGCCGACATGTCGATCGCGACCGGCGATCTCCGATCGTTGACCAGAGTGTCGAGCACCGCACGCGTGGCCGGGGTCGAGAGCGCATCAAGCGCCCCTTCGAGCCGCAAGAGCGTCTCCGTTCCAGTGTCTTCGCGGCGGAATCCCGCGGGGCCGCTAGCCACCGGGACTAGGTCGAACGAGATCGGGAGAGTGGCGGTCAAAATGGTGCCTGACGTGATCACGGGTGTCTTTTCTGGTCTCTCGAGGCCCGAGACCGGAGGCGTAGTCCAAAGAAGGTAAGCATTATCGGCTGCGATGCTCTTCGAGAGCCGTCACAAGACTCGTCTTCCCTGAATCAAGCGAATGACGGCGACGATCACTGCCACAACGAGGAGGACGTGGATGTAGCCGCCGATCGTGTAAGAGGTTACCAATCCGAGCGCCCACAGAGCCAGCAAGATCACAGCAATTGTCCAAAGCATTTTCTTCTCTCCTTTTGTCTGTCGTGGCAATGATGCCGCCTCAGGAATACGCGCTGATGCTTCCCAGCGCCAAGCCGGAAGACCAGCGTCGCTTGTAAGGGATTTCCCGATCGGGTCGGTCGCCCGCCGGGCGGCGCGATCCCAGCCTGTCTCAGGATCGGGGAAAACACT
>DATLVW010000651.1:0-4995 GCA_035577085.1 Thermoanaerobaculia bacterium | reverse complement strand
AACCGGGCGCCGTGCAATGGTGGCGGATCGCCAACACGTCGAGCCGCTCCACGCTGATTCTCAAAGTACCGGACGGCGTGACCTGGAGACAACTGGCGCAGGACGGCGTGCAGCTTACCGACAGGAATTACAAGTCGAGCGAAAACGCGGACATCGTGCTGGCTTCCGGCAACCGCGCCGATCTGCTGGTGAAAACGGATCCGCGGAGACAAGGTGTGACCTACCCGATCAACGCGATGCTGACCATGGATCCGTCGATTCCCACAACCAGTACGCAACTGCTGCTGAACATCAAGACCACCGCCAACCAGCCCGGCGACAAAGACGTCCCCTTCATGGACCCGGCGCCCACGAAACTGCCGTTCCTGGAGGACATCAAAGACGCCGACATCACGGGACGAAAGACGATCGTCTTCGCAACGAACAGGAATTCAGGGACGCCCGGCTTCACGAAGCAGACGATCGACGGAAAGCAGTTCAACGGAGAGGTCGGCGCACTCGTTCTGATGAACAATGTCGAGGAGTGGAAGATCGTCAACGAGAGCTACGCGGGGACGAATATCGCCCATCCGTTCCACATTCACATCAATCCGTTTCAGATCACCGAGGTGTTCACGCCGAATGAAACATTCGGTGGTCTTCATAAAGGCGCGGGAAAGGTCAGCATCGCCGCAAGCTCGGCGATCGTGAAAGGCACCGGCACCAGCTTCGCCACCGAGCTCCGTCCCGGCTGGATCGTGAACATCCCGGGCGCGGGAAGAAGAACCGTGCTCAGCATCGATGGCAATTCGTTTACGATGACCTCTGCCGTCAATTCGACGACCGTCGTGACGGACGCCGAGTTCACTTTCGAGCTTCCTCGCTACGTCTTCCTCAACTCACCCGCGCCGCTCGACGGGCAGTGCTACCTCAACCCGAACGATCCGGCGAGCTGGAAGCCGTGCGCGGCAGCTCCGCAACCGCCGCTGACCGAGAGAATCTGGTGGGACGTTTTCCCGATCCCCACTGGCCTCAACGTGACCTGGGCCGGCAACACCAGCGGCACAAAGGTCCCCGGTTACTTCAAGCTGCGCAGCCGCTTCGTCGACTACTCCGGCTACTACGTCATCCATTGCCACATCCTCTCGCATGAGGACACCGGCATGATGACGGTGGTCTACGTCGCGCCGCTGCAGCCGCCGTTCTCGCACCACTGACCTTTCACGCGAGGGGCGCGGGGAATTTTCTCCGCGCCCTGTGCGTGCGGGCGTCGCGGATCGGGATTCGGGTGTCGGAGGGACAGTTCTTTCTGCTCCGGCTCGCCCGGCGCCTTTTTGATCAATCGCCTTGGGCTCCTCAATCTGCCGATCGTCCTCTTCAAGATCTACTTCACTGATCTTCAACAGGCGTTTTGTCTTTTCAAGATCTGGCGTCCTGATCTTCAAAAGCGTTCTTGCCCTTTCAAGATCTGACGTTCAGATCTTCAGAAGGAATTTTGACCTTTCAAGATCTGGCGTCCAGATCTTCGGAGGTGATTTTGAGGTTTCAAGATCTGACGCCCAGATCTTCGGAAGGGTTTTTGGCCTTTCAAGATCTGGCGTTCTGATCTTCAAAAGGGTTTTTGGCCTTTCAAGATCTGGCGTTTAGATCTTCGGAAGGGAATTTGACCTTTTGAGATCTGGCGCCCAGATCTTGAAAGGACGTTTTGTCTCTTCAAAGGCGGCCGGCTCCTCTTCAAAAGGTGTTTCGACCTTCGAAGATCTGGCGCCCAGATCTTGAAAAGGCATTTTGACCCTTCCAAGGCTGTGCGCCACCTCTTCGAAAGGCGTTTTGACCTTTCAAGATCTGACGCCCAGACCTTCACGAGCCCGAGAGCCTTCTCGAACCTGGCCGTGTCCTCCACGTGCCAGGAACCTTTTGAAAGTCAGCGCGTCAAACCTTCAAAAGGGTCCTGCAGATCTTCAAGGAGGGAAAAGGTGACTCGCAAAGCGAAACCGACAGTTACAGAGGCGGAACGGGCAGCGACGATGGTGAAGATGATTCTTCGCCAGGCCGCAAAGCGCGTTCCCGGACTGAAAGCGTCTCATTCGACGACGTCCAAGCGCATCCGAGGGCATCGAACTGTCCCGAAGGCGTTCATCCGTTCGATGATAAGCGTGGTGGGTGACCTGGAAGTACTACAGACAATGAGCGGATTCGATCCGGCGGAGGCGCAGGCGGCGCTGCAGTTCGAAGCGGCGTTCCGTTCCGTCGTCGATCAGATGGCAATCCTGCAGACCAACCTCACGTACACGATCGAAGCGCAGATTGCCGTTGTGGCTGGGAAAGCACTGGTGGCCTACGCCATCGCCAAAGGGTTCGCGCGCGACGGGCGCAGTCGAGACTTGGCGATCCGAATTCGCCGCCTCAAGACCGCCCTCGGCCGAAAAGGTCCGCGCAAGAAGAAGAAACCACACACTCCGGCGTGATTGCTTTCTCACGCGAAGGCGCGAAGACGCGAAGAGGAGACCCGGATTTAGCGCAACCCGATCTCCTCCCCCGCCGACCGCACCCGTTGACGCACGTCGTCCTCGCCTGACGCCTCGGCGGCGGCGCGCGCGATGCGAAGCCATTCCTGCGCGCCTTCGCGATCGCCATTCCCATGCGCCAGCCTGGCAAGCCGCGTGGCCGTTTCGGCGGCGCCAGGGGGGACGTTCGTTTTCACGTAGAGATGAAACGCTTCTTGCCACAATGCAGCGCTGTTGGTGGCAACCGCGATGCTGCGAAGCGCGTTCGCCAGATCGAGCGCCGGCGCATCCGCAGCCCGGTACAGCGCGAGTGCCTCGGCGTACAACGGTTCGGCCAGGTCGTCGCGGCCATCGTCGTGATGAAGATCGCCGAGGTGGCGAAGAGTGTGCGCGAGAAGAAGAGGATCGGCGATCTCGCGGCAGACGGACACCGCCTCTTCGTAGAACGGCAGCGCTGCTGCCAGGCGCCCGAGGTCGCGATCGATCTGGGCGATGCCTTTGAGCGCCTCAACCAGCTCGCGCTTCGCGCCGCTCTGCCGCGCCTTCGCCGCCGCCTCGGCGAACAGTTCGCGAGCTTGTTCCGGTTGCTCGAACCGCGCGCGTCGCCCGCGTCGCACGAGTTCGTGGATCGGATCAGCATCCTCCACCTGTTCCGGCCGCGCGCGGAGCAGCAGCTCGTCAATGCTGCGATTGCCGGTGAACCAGTCGTCGCCCACACTGGCGCCGGCAGCGAGAAGCGTCTCGACGATCTCGCGATGCGCCGGCCTGGGATGGTGAATCACGGACCACAGCGTCTGGCCGAGGACGGTGCCGCCGTACACGTTCCTGGCCTCGATCGGTGCGTTGTGCGCGAGAAGGATCTTCACCGTGTCGAGGTGCCCTTCATGCGCGGCGAGGTGCAGACCGGTCATGTCGACATCGGCGCCAGCCGCGGGATCGACGCCAGAGTCGAGCAGAAAGGAGACGACGTCGTTGTGGCCGTAGGCGCACGCCCAGACGAACCCCTTTCCCAGCTCCTCGGCGGACGTTGTCGCCACGAGATCCTTCACCCGATCGAGGCTGCCAACGCCGGCAGCGTTCTCGAAGTCGAGATACGCGCCGTTCTCAGCGAGAAACAGCGCAGCTAGCGGTCGTCCGTTTGCCAGACAGCCGCGCACCGCCTCGCCCGGCACGCGCTCGATCGTCGCGCCGCGCGCGAGCAGCAGCTCCATCAACTCGATCTGCACGCCGGCAACCTCGGGATGCACGCTCGTGGCAACGAGGCCAAGCGTCATCGAATGACCGCCATATGCGTCGGACTCCGCATTCACATCGGCGCCGGCGTCGAGCAGCAACCTTGTAATCGCGACGATGTTGGCCGGCGTTCGCTGCCGAAAGTCTTCGATGCCGTTCGCGGAGACGTAATGAAGAAGCGTCGATCGATGATCGCGGCTCGATCGCTGCCGGATCAGCTCCGGTCGCTCATCGAGCAGGCGTCGTAGCGTACCGATGTCGCCGGACACGATGGCGTCGGCGGCCTCCTCGAATTGCGCATCCGCCGAACCGGCGTGCTGCAACTCTTCCACATGCTGCGCAAACTTCGGCCAGCTCGCAAAGCCATGCGCACGGGCGACGAAGAACTGCGCGCCGGCAAGCTTGCTGATGTCAGCCGACCGAATCCGCGTCTCGATGCGCTCGATCTGATCGGCGGGAACGAACCGCTTCACCCACGCGCGCAACGCGATCGGATCGTCTTCGGTAGCTGCCTCGAGCAGATCCTTCGCCAGCTTCTTGTAATAGCCGAGGTGAGGACGGCGTGGAAGAGGGAGAGCATCGGACATACGAAACTCCTTTCATCGCATGCCTGGAGTCCGCACGGTCAGGCTGAAAGAAGGTTCGTACCTTCGATGAATTCAGTGGGTGGGCACGGCCCTTTCCGCGGACTGGATGCGTCCCAAACGCTGGGTGCATTGTACCTGGGAAGAGGGATGACGTTTCACGCGAAGACGCGAAGATCGCGAAGAACGCCTTCGCGTCTTCGCGTCTTCGCGTGAGTGCTTCTCCGCGGGCGGAATGCTTACTGCGCGAATGTGAAAGCGCAGGGCGAGGTCTGCACGAAGTTCAGGTTGTTGTTGCCGGCGTCGAGCGCGTTCTTGAGCGCTTCCTGGGACGCGCGCGCCGGCGAGCCGTCCGGCGTTGAACCGTTCGCGCCGAGGTTTGCGTTCGCCTCGGCGAGGATGGCGCTGACCGAGGCGTAGCCGAACTGATTGGCGCTGGTCGTTCCCGGCGCATAGATCAGGCGCGAGCCGTTGACGCCGCCCGAGGCAACGTTCAGCGTCATCGCCGTCATCTGCACGGAGAGCATGTAGGCCATGTTCACCGCGGTGCCGTTGAGCAGCCAGTCGTGAACCTGTTTGTAATTCGCCGGGTCGAAATTCGTTCCCGCGGCATTGCGGAGATTGAGAGTGGAGAGCACGGCAAGCGCGTTCGGGATGTTGTTGAACGACGCCTGGCCGTTCTTGTTCGACCA
>DATLVW010000650.1:0-3868 GCA_035577085.1 Thermoanaerobaculia bacterium | reverse complement strand
CTGATCAGTCCCGTGGTTGCGTTGAGCGAGAAGCCGGCCGGCAGCGATCCAGCGGTGATGGTGAAGGTATAAGGAGCGGTTCCACCCGATGCGGTGATCGTTTGTGCGTAAGGCTGCTGAGCAGCCCCTGGTGGCAACGTGGTGGGGCTCAGGATGATGGCCGGGCAGCCCGGACTGGTGATCGTGACTGTGTATAGCCGGCTACCCGAACAGCCGGTCGCGTCGGTCGCGGTGATCGTAAACGTGAACGTGCCAGCGGTGGTTGGCGTCCCGGTGATCGCGCCCGTGACGCTGTTCAGAATCAGATTCGTGGGCAGCGCGCCGCTCGATACCGAAAACGCATACGGTGCCGTTCCGCCCGAGGCAGATACGCTCTGATTGTACGGAATGCCGACGGTGCCGTTCGGCAGCGATGCCGGATTCACGGTGATGATCGGGCAGGCCAGCACGCCGCAGGTGTTGATGTTGTTGGTATCGAGCGTCACCGCACCGTTCCGCGCCAGCGCGCGTCCGGAGCTGTTTGAGCCTGTCGTGAACGTGATGCTGGAGAGGGCCAGGATGTCGCCCGCGAACGATGATCCAGTTCCGATAGTCGCGGAACTGCCGACCTGCCAGTAGGCCTTGTTGCAACTGCTTCCGCCGTTGTTGATGACGGTGACCGACGATCCGGACGCGGTCGTCAGGGCGCTGCCGATCTTGAAAAGAAACAACGCACTCGGGTTGCCGAGGGCGTTGAGCGTCAGCGTGCCGGTGAGCTGTGCGGTGGACGAGTAACAGTAGACGCCAGGCGTCAGCGTCAAACCACCCAGATCTTGCCCGGTCAGATCAACCGTGCAGGGAGTCGAGGCGATGTTGTTGTACGCCGTAGTGAGATCGTTCTGTGCCTGCATCGCCACCGCATCGTTGCTGTGGATCGCGCCCCCGGCGACGATGCCGGGTGGGAAGCCGGTCACGGCGCTTCCCGGGCTGACGCCGACGTTTCCATTGACCGTCGTTACGCCCGTGTTGGTAACGGTAGAGCCGGCCAGGACGCCGAAGTTCTGTGCGGTGCCGAGAGAGATCTGGGCGAATGCCGCGGATGCGCTGAGGAGGAGAAGCGTCGCCAGCCCGATGCTCGCGAGAAATGTGTTTCGTTTCATGTCAGCCTCTTTCGATAGGAACATAGTGGGGGAGTGAATGAAGTCGTTTGCTTCGCTGGATTTTGCTCAGGACGCCGATGACCGGCAGACATCTCGATACTGTCAGGCGGGGTAAGTAGACTCGTCTGCAGTCCGCATGCCGGGCAGGAAAGTGGGGCGCGGCTCGAGTCGCCATGGGCATCGCATCCTTTCGGGTCGTCTGAGGATGGAGGCTGTGGCGGATCAGGCGCGAGGCCCGCGGCAACGCTGCAGAGGTCTCGTGCTCGTCTGTCGCGACCGGCTGATCAGGCGCTTACTGAACGAACGTATTCCAGCATACGCCTGTTTTCCGGATGTCAATAGTGGGGACGACGCTGCTTTCGCTGCGACTTTCCGATTTGGCAACGATTCGTGCCTCGATTGCCATTCATGGCAGGACGCGTGCAGTCGTTCCACTCATGCACGGCAGCATCCTCAGGCAACTCCGCGAAGCGAAGGGACGCAGCCAGGCTGACGTAGCCCGAAGCGCGGGGATTTCGCCGGCGCAACTGGCGCGGCTGGAAGCGAATCAGCGCGGACTCTACGTTGAGGACTTCGTGAACATCGCCGCGGTCCTCGGTGAAAAGCCCGGCAATCTCCTGCCGAACGACATGGGCGATATCGCGCACCTGAAACCTCTCATCGATCGGCTGGCAGCGATCCGTCCCGAGGTGCTTCCCCGCGTCGCGGCCATCATCGAGAAGATTGTCCTGCTGACCGAGGACATGACCGCAGCCGGTGAGTTGGCAGCGCAAGAGCCAGGCAAAGCACCCCGAACGCTGGTGAGTGCTGCTGGGAAACGAAAAGGCAGCAGACACTCCGGCCGCGGCGGCCTGAAGAATCGGATTCAACACGCGGAAGATCAATCACGATCTGACGCTATGTGAGCGGAAAAGGCAGGAAATTATGGGATTACTCTGGTTCATCATCATCGGCGCAATTGCCGGCTGGCTGGCCGGCCGGTTCATGAAAGGCCACGGCTTCGGTCTTCTTGGTGACATCGTCGTCGGCATCGTCGGCGCATTTATCGGCGGCTATCTCTTCGGCGCTGTGGGCGTGAACCTCGGCGGCGGACTGATTGGCAGTCTGATCGTCGCGTTCATCGGCGCGGTGCTCCTGCTCTTCATCGTGCGCCTCTTCACGGGCCGCTCGCGGAGATCGTGGTCTTGAGTGCGCTCAAGATCGTGGCGATCCTCTTGATCGTAGCCGGTATCGCGGGACTCATATACGGCAAGTTCACCTATACGAAGACCACGCACGACGTAAACCTCGGCTCCGTCGAGCTGGCGGTGAAAGAAAAGAAGACGGTCAACGTCCCTCTCTGGGCCGGCCTCGGCGCCATCGTCGCCGGCGGACTGTTGTTCTTCGTCCCAAAGAACACGTAAACGCTGAGGTTCGCGGCAAAGATGGAGCCGTTGCCCGGCTCCGTCTTATGCCGGTTAGGGTTGAGTGTTCTCCCAGGTAATTCCGCGATCAAGCTCGGTGTCATCCTGAGACCGCCGAAGCCGCCCGCGCGAATCGCGATGCTTGCGCAGTGCGTGCGCGGCGGCGTAGGACGTCGAAGGATCTCAAATTACGCAGATCGTGTTCAGTGCAACCGATCGTCGTCAAAGCGCACGAACGAGATCGTCGCATTCGGAGATCCTTCGACCGTCCTGCGCCGCCAATTCCTGCCGGGGCGAGGGCAGCGCGAAGGCGGCGGCTTCGGCTGACACAAGGATGATCAACGCTTCTGCTCACTCACACCCACGATCCGCGCAATCAACACGTCATCATCAGGGAGCAACCCTGCTTTCGTTAACCGCGGCGTGAGCTCGCGCCAGCCGGACTCCATCTGGAACGCTTTGGCGAAGAGGGGTAGCGACTCGTCGACGCGCTTCATGTTCACCAGGGCGACGGCGTGCCAGTAGATCATCTCGGCGTGGCGGCTGGTGGGGATTCCGGCTGTGGTCGCGGCGATCTGTTCCGCGGCGCCGTATTCGCGCAAGGCGCCTTCGTTATCATTGTGCTCGGTGGCGAGATCGCCGGCGTTCATGTGGTTGTACGCGCGCTGCAATGCGACGAGGCGGCGAAGCTCCTTCAGCGGCTCGGGATGATCGTCGACGCGAAGATTGAAGATCTGGTCTTCCCACGGCTTGCCCGTCGACTTCGCGCTGACCACGATCAGCGCCGCCGACTGCTTGCCGCGGATGTCGCCGCCGGCGCCTTGAGCGGCATCGAGCGCGGCGAGGATGCGGTCGGCCAGATCGCCGGTCGACGCTGCATACGCCTTCGCCATCGATGGCCAGATATTGGCGTTCGACATGAGGTTGGCCTGGACGGCGAAATCGTGTCCGACGTTCAACGTTCCGCCTCCGGTCCCGCAGCCGATCTGCGCCGCGGTTCCCACCGACTGCCCGGCGATGCCGCCAGCAGCCTGAATGTCGCGGCTGCCGGTGAACGTGGCCACGTTCCCGTTCGCGTCGATGATGCCGATCTGCCGCACCTGACAGGAAGGATCGCTGCCGAGAAGTCCGCGAAGAACGTCAGGGGCAGGCTTGCCGGTGCGAAGAAGATCGAGCCCGAGCTTCCCGTACGACGGATCGACGAAACTCTGCGTCGCCACCGCCCCCACGCCCGCCTCCGCCCACGGCACGATCTGCCCCACCGCAAACCAATGCGACTGCACCGCCACCCCAATCTGCCCCGTCTGAGGATCGCGCGCCACGATC
>DATLVW010000649.1:0-2191 GCA_035577085.1 Thermoanaerobaculia bacterium | reverse complement strand
CAAAAGCCTCCCCTGTCGTGATCCGGACGCGTGTCGTCAGGATGCCGATGAGCGTCGTCTTGCCGGCGCCGTTCGGGCCGAGGACGCCGAAGAACTCGCCCTCGGCGACGGCGAGATCGAGCGAGTCGATGGCCACGATCTCCGCGGATGGCGGCATCGCCGGCGCGGGCACACCGCGGCGCCTCTTGATCGCCGGCGCCGGATAGACCTTGCGCAGCGAGTGCGTTTCGATGGCGTTCATGGTTTTCGGGCGTTGGGTGTCGGGGGTCGGAGCTAACTCGATTCGCTAACAGCTAACCCCCGAACCTTCCGCTATCGTATCCGCTTGAACTATCTCGCGCATCTCTTCCTCGCCTCGGACAGCGCGGAATCGCTGATCGGAAACCTGGCCGGCGATTTCGTCAAAGGACGGATCAGCGACGCACTGCCGGCAGGCATCGCCGCCGGAATCCGCAATCATCGCCGCATCGACGCTTTCACCGACTCGCATCCCTCGGTCGCCGCATTCCGCCGCGTGCTCATCCCCGAATACGGCCACTACGCCCGCGTGATCGCCGACGTCTTCTTCGATCACTTTCTGGCGGTCGATTTCAACAGGTACGCTCCCGAGAGTCTCGATGCGTTTCTGATGCGGGTGTACGCGACGATCGATCCCCACATCGATGCACTTCCCGGATCGCTGCGCGCCGTCTATCCCCGGATGCGCGACGAAGGATGGCTCGCTTCCTACCGGTCGATCGATGGAATCGGGATGGCTCTATTCGGCATCTCGCGGCGCCTGTCCCGCCGGCCGGAGCTCGATCCAGCCGTGCATTTCCTGACCGATCCAGATACCCGCCCGGAGCTCGAGCGCCTCTTCCACGAGTTCTTCCCCGATGTGATTGCGTTACGGGGGTCGTGAGTCGGACTCCCGCGCATACAATCTAACCGTGACCGAAAAAAGCATCCAGGAAACGTGGGCTCCGCAGAACCGCTGCTTCGGCTGCGGTCCGGCAAACGACAAAGGTTTGCGCATCCGCAGTTTTCGTGAAGGCGACGAGTTCGTCTGCGACTGGACGCCGGAGCCGCATCACGCTGCCTTCGATAACGTTCTGAACGGCGGCATCATCGGCGCTCTGCTCGACTGCCACAGCAACTGGGCGGCTACGATGGTGCTGATGGAGCGCAACGGAAGCGCCGCGCCGCCGTGCACGGTCACCTCCGACTTCCATGTCTTCCTGAAACGTCCCACGCCGATGGCGCCGCTGCGCATTCGAGCGCACGTCGCCGAGGTGACCGACGATCGCGCCGTGGTCGAAGCCTCGATCGAATCGAATGGCAAGGTGACCGACACTTGCCGCGGCACGTTCGTTGCCGTGAAGGAAGGACACCCTGCGTATCATCGTTGGTGATCGCTCGGAAAACCGAATGACCACAGAGGCGCGGAAGTCACAGAGTTTGATGTGTCTCTCTGACCTCTGTGTCTCTGTGGTGAACGGTTTGGAGCGCAATTCGCCATGAACGAGGAGCGCTCCCGTCTCACAGGTGAACCGCACGCCCTCGCCCGCTGGCGCAAGTGGGGGCCGTATCTGGCCGACCGCGCATGGGGAACAGTGCGCGAGGACTACAGCGCGAACGGCGATGCCTGGTCGTATTTCCCGCATGACCTGGCGCGGTCGAAAGCTTTCCGCTGGGGCGAGGACGGCATCGCCGGCTTCTGCGATCGTTACCAGATTCTCTGCTGGTCGCTGGCGCTCTGGAACGAGCGCGACCCGATCCTCAAGGAGCGCTTTTTCGGGCTCGTTCCGGGCGAGGCGAACCACGGCGAAGATGTGAAGGAGTGCTACTTCCATCTCGATGCCGTGCCGAGTCATTCCTACCAGCGGCTGCTGTACAAGTATCCGCAGCGTGAATATCCCTACGTTCAGCTCATCGAGGAAAATCGCCGGCGCAGCTCGCACGACCCCGAGTTCGAGCTGATCGATACCGGAATCTTCGACGACGGCCGCTACTTCGACGTCATCATCGAGGTTGCCAAGGAAGACGCCGACTCGCTCGCGATTCGCATCACCGCCCACAACCGCGGTCCCGAACGTGCGCCGCTTCATTTCATTCCTCAGCTCTGGTTCCGCAACACATGGAGCTGGAGCGGCGAGCCGGTCGTTTCTCCGACGATCACTGCCGCCGGCACGGGGGGCAATCCCGCGCTTCA
>DATLVW010000648.1:0-2927 GCA_035577085.1 Thermoanaerobaculia bacterium | reverse complement strand
AGAAGTTCGTGTCCGACATTTCGGGCCAGGACATCAAGGAGCACAAGAACAAGCCCAACGCCGCAATTGAGGCGGTGCGCAACTTTCTCCGCACGGAGTCCGGGCTCGCCGACATTCCTGGATGGGAGTACATCGGTGCGCGTTACCGCAAGTTCAAACGTGAGCTGCCGGAAATCGCCAGGGTTGGGCATCTCAACCCCGCGAAACTGACGTACGTCGACTATTGCGAGATGATCAGGCGATGGCTCGACCTGAATGCACGTGGCTGAGACGTCCGGCAAATGAAATCGGAGCTTACGTACTCGGCGGCGCTGGCGCTGCCGGAACCGCGGGAGGCGCAGGAGGAGCAGACGACTTCGACGTGTCGATCTTGATGTCGCCGTTCACCGTCGTGATGCGTAGCTCGTATCGGCCGCCGTTCACTTCGCCGGAGACGCGGCGGCTGCCGGGGTGCGAGTGGATGTTGAGGGGGAAGGCGGCTTCGATGTCGCCGTTAACCTGCGAGAAATCGCCGCTGAACGAGGCGGAAAGAGGCAGCACCGCGGTCACGTTGCCGTTCACGGTCTTCAGCGTCGCGCCTTGGAACGACTTGTCGAAATGCGCCTCGATGCGGCCGTTGACGGTGTGCGCTTCCACCTCGCTTGAGCCGGGTGTCTCGATGTTCACCCGTCCGTTCACGGTCACCGCGCGCATCTCGCCATCGACGCCGGAGGTTGCGATGCGGCCATTGACGGTGCGCAGATCGAGCGCCACCGAGGGGGGAACGTGCAACTCGTAATCGACGCGGGTGTCGTTGCCGATACGGAAAAGGAAGAAGCCTTGATGCTCGTTGCGGCGGCCGATCGTCAGCGTGTCGCCATTCAGCTCGGTGGTGAAGTAGCCGAGGTTTTCTACGCCGTCCTTCGGCTTCCGGCGGCTTCGGACCGTCGCATTCATCGTGATCTCGTCGCCGGAGCCGGCTTCGATGTTGATCGCGCCGTCGATCTCACGCACTTCGATGTGGCGGATCGCGCCGGCTGGCCACTTGCGGTCGATGTTCGTGACCCGCCGCTCCATCACGGCGCCACATCCGGCGAGAAGAAGTGTCGCCGAAAGTGAATAGATAACGCGAGATCTGACGTTCATAGTGGTCCTTGCAGCAAGGTGGTACGAGAATGAGGCCAAAGGGTTTCCAATGACGGCGGATGGCTCCCAAACGACACTCCTGCGTGTCGCGGCGTTCCTGGTGGACGCCCTTTCCCTCTCGATCGTGCTCGTCCTCCCCGCCGCCATTCTCAGCTATACGCTCGCCTGGATCGGCGGCGAAATCAAAGCGATCCAGATCGTCTGGTTCGTCGCGCTGTGCATCGTCATCGTCGGAATGCTCTTCCGCGACGGCTGGCGGGGCCGCTCCCTCGGCAAGCAAATTCTCGGCCTTCGTATCGTGATCCCGGGGGAAGTGCCTTGCGGCTATCTGCGAAGTCTCGTGCGCAACATCGTGCTCATCGTGCCGGGCTTGAATCTCGCCGAGGTCGTCCTCGTCATTGCCGGCAAGCGCCGCGTCGGCGACCGGATCGCTAAAACGACCATTACAGAAGAGTGATCCGTTTCTCGGCCAGCATCTTCACGAACTCGTCCGCCCTTCCAAGCCGCACATCGATCTCGAACTCGTTCGTTTCGCCGAAATGCTCGCCGGCGAGGACGATATGAGGAACATCGAGCAGCCGGTAAACGACGCCGAGCTGATCGAACGGGACGATGATGCGGAAGCGTTTGTAGACGTAGCGATCGACGAGCGATGCTCCGCGCAAGGTCTCGGCTGCCGTCTCGCGATACGCACGAGATAAGCCTCCCGTCCCGAGTTTCACGCCGCCATACCAGCGCACGACGATGACGGCGACATCGTATAAACCGGCTCCCTCGATTGCGCTGAGAATCGGCTTTCCCGCGGTACCCGAGGGCTCGCCCGCGTCAGCGCTTCGCGCGCGAATCTCGCCGTGCGCGAAAAGACGGAACGCCCAGCAGAGATGTGTGGCGTCGAAATGGCGTCTGGTGAGAAGCGCCAGCTCGCTGAAGAACCCTTCGTCGGTCTCGACGGGAAAGGCGATGCCGAGGAACTCCGAGCGATCGATCTTCTGCCGGGATTCGGCCGTCGTGGCGAGCGTGCGGTAGTGATCGATCATTTCTGGAGCATTCTGCGGCAACTACCGACCGCCTCATATAATCGCTCTCATGTTCAAGATCGAAGAGCTTTTCGCGCGTGAGATTCTCGATTCCCGCGGCAATCCGACGATCGAGGTCGACTGTCTGCTCGACTCCGGCGCTTCGGGCCGTGCCGCTGTGCCCTCCGGCGCGTCGACCGGATCACGCGAAGCGCTCGAGCTCCGCGACGGCGACAAGAGGCGCTACCTCGGCAAAGGCGTCGCCAACGCGGTCGAGAACGTCGAGATCATTGCCAAGGAAGTCGAGGGGATGGACGCCCGCGAGCAGGCGCTCATCGATCTCCTGATGAAGCAGATCGACGGCACGGAGAACAAAGGCAACCTCGGAGCGAACGCCATTCTCGGCGTCTCGCTGGCCGTAGCCCACGCTGCGGCGCAGGCTTCCGGCCTGCCGCTTTTCCAATACCTCGGCGGGCCCGGCGCGCGCACGCTGCCCGTGCCGATGATGAACGTCATCAACGGCGGCGCCCACGCCGATAACAACCTCGACGTGCAGGAGTTCATGATCATCCCGGCCGGCTTCGACGATTTCAGCGACGCTCTTCGCGCCGGTGCCGAGACCTTCCATCACCTCAAAGCCATCCTTCACGACCGCAAGCTCACGACCGCGGTCGGCGACGAAGGCGGGTTCGCGCCCGATCTTAAATCGAACGCCGAGGCGCTCGATCTGATCCTGACTGCAATCGAGAAGGCGGGATACAAGGCCGGCGAGCAGATCTTCCTCGG
>DATLVW010000647.1:0-3179 GCA_035577085.1 Thermoanaerobaculia bacterium | reverse complement strand
GCCACGCACTGCACGAAGGGCGTCGAGGAGACGGCAAACTGCGTCAGGATCCAGCGGTCAGCCAGCTGGTCGTACTGGACGATCGGATCGCCGTCGTTCAGGTTCTGACAATCGCCTCCGAAGTCCTTCCACAGCGCACGGCCGAGTGTCGGACCGTAGGCGCCACTTCCGTCGCGGTTGAAGACCTGCACCGCCTCGTTGACCCACTGCACGAATTGGGTCGAACCGATCGCGCCGGTGGTATCGGACGGAGCGGCATCGACCGAATAGGTGCTGCCATCGCTGATTCCCGGGAAATGCACGGGCGTCGATACCCCCAGCGTCTTGGTGGCGGTCGACTGGACGACGTTCACCGTCGGGGTGGCCTTCCCCTTTGGCGCGGGCGGCGGCAGCGGAAGCGGCTTGACGAGATGTTCCGCGAAGAAGCCCTTTCCCCGCGGCAAGTCGATCGGCTGCGAGCCGAAGGTCTGCGTCGTCTGATCGTGCTTCGAAGGCACTTCGGTGGCGCCGGTCACTGTCTGGGCAAACGCCGGCACTGCGATCGCGACGGTGGCAAGGAAAACAACCAGCATGAGGATCTTTGATCGGGCGTTCATTTGAGTCCTCCACTCGCTTTCTTTTTCGCTCGCGGCAGGATGCCGCGGTCGGTAAAAATCTTTTTCACGGCAGCCGCATTCGCGCCGCCGTTGAGCTCCTGGTCGGCCTTGAGCAGCGCGTTTGCGGCGTCTTCGAACGTGGCGGCGGGGGAGAGCAGATGGTGATGGGCGATGACGAGTTTCTCCGCCGTCGCGCGCCCCAATCGTTCGCGCATCTGCCAGAGGGACGCGGACCAGATCGCGCTGTCAGAGTAGATGTTGTTCTTGATGTCTTTCGGATACTTCTTCGTGCTGTCCACGCGGCGGAGAAACGGCTTCGGCTTCGGATAGCCGGCGGCATCCCACGTGCCCACCATCGGACGCATCTCCGGTGACTTCGCGTCGGCAAAGAAGCTGGCGGAGAGAAAGTCGCCGAAGCCTTCGCCCATGGCCCGCGACTCCGCCCCCTGACCGAATCCGGGAACCTGATCGTCCTGAATCGCGTGTCCGTATTCATGCACGATGATCTCCCCATCCTCGGCGTCGGGCACGCCGCCCGATGCGAACAGGATCGACTTCGTGATCGGATCGTATTGCGATCCTTCATCCTGGGTGGCGTCGATGTTGACCTCAACGGCGCGATTCAAAACGTCGCCAAATCCGAGGTCGCCGAGGTAGCGGCGAACGCGATCGATGTGGAAATAGGCCATCACCTCACGGAAGGCGCGGTCGTCGCGCGTGAAGACGAAGGTGTTCGCCGCGCTGCTCGTCCGGTCCTGCGTCGGGCGCGTGCTGACGAACTCCCCGTCCAGAAAGCCGCTGCCATCCAATCCGTTCAGATCGACGTCGTGATACGCCTGCTGCGGAATCACGGACGTCGGGGTCAGCGTCGGGTCGTTGAGGGAACTGATGGGATTCGGATCGAAGACCCTTCCATGCCCGACGACGTGCTTCGCGAGATCGAACCGTGCCACCACCGAGCCGCTGCTCGCGTCTACATACACCTTCCACGCGCCCCTCGGCTTCACCGTTCGCACGACGACCTTCCAGCACGACCTCGGAACTCCGTTGACCGGGTAGCAGACGCGCTCGTGCTCCACGACGCGCACCGTTCCCGCGTTGACCGCCTCGCGAGCCCGCTTGTCCGCCACCCTCGCACCAATCGTCTTGGCTTTCGTCGCTCGAAGCTTGGCAGGCTCCGGAATGAGGTCGTTGAGCACATTGAAAACGCGTCCGTCAGGCGAGACATCAATGCGCAGCCACGCGCCGGAGATCGGCAACTCGCCGCGATATTGCTGATAGAGAACGTGACTGCCGAGGATCGACGTCTTCACCCGGTCGAAATGAAGCGTGCTCTCCCCGAGCGCCAACTGCGGCGTGATCGACCGGACGTATGCCTGCGCAATCTGGTTCGCACTCAGTGTGCTTGCCGGCGTGTCGATGTCGCGAACACGCCGCGGTAACCGCTTGACCGCCTTCCGGGCGTGGGCTTTCGGTTTTGTCGCCATGCTAATAAGGAGAGGCGTGAGGGCAGCTTTTCCCTACCCGCGAAACAGGCGCACAACGGTAGCCTGAAACCTCGCTCATCGCATTGCTTCGCGAAGATCCTGAATATCCTGGACGCGGACCCGCGAACCGGCGGCGACACCGGTAGAGAACGTTGCTGGCGCTGCTCCGAGAGCTACGCGCGCTTCATTGATCGCGTTTCGGATAGCCAGAATGTGCGATGCGTGGATGACATCGCCCGCGTTTCCCGGGGCAGGGAATGCCGGAAGCCCGGCCAGAGTGCGGAGACTATTCGCGGCAGCGACAATCTCGGCCTCATGCAATGCCTTGACGGGCGTCGTTATCGTGATCGGATCGTCCGTGAAGGCAACGATCATCGCCATGTCGGCATTGCTGGTTGCGATGACATGGCTGGCCTGGTCGAGCGCCTCGATCCAGTAAGTGTATGGCGTCCCCGGTTGAGGTTTGAACTCCGAATAGTAGGGACTTCCCTGCACTGAGGTCGTCCAGGGGCCGGAGCCGACACGACGATGGACGAGATAGCTCGTGTTCGGTGGCGCGTTGAAGAAACCTCTGGCCTGGATCCAATCAGCGCCGGCCTCAGCATCCAGAACGAACGTTCCTGCCGGCAACACCCGCAGCTGGAAAGACGCTGACTGCGAAGGCAGGTAGCTTTCGTCACCGACGTACGTCGCGCGAATGTAGTGAACGCCGGGAGTCAGGACAGGCAAGGTCATCTCGACGGTGATCCCGCCGGAGCAGCAGCGCTTATCGGCAAAGATGGTGGTCAGAACCGTTGATCCTTCCGAGAGACTGACGTTCCCGCCCGGCACACCGCCAAACGGGTCTCCCTGAAGTGACACGCGGACAACCGGTTGATTGCCGTACTGGACGAGGTACGGCGGATTCTCCACCGTGGTGATCGATCGCGCCTTGTGCACGACCACCGTTAGAGGGCTCGACGTGCCGAGTGGCTGTGTCGCGTTCCCGGAATACGTGAGAATAAGGATATGAGTACCGACGGAAAGGTACGGATTCCAGTAGACGGGCGGACCGCTTTGTGAGTATTGCGACTGTACCCCGTCGGTGTAGAGCCAG
>DATLVW010000646.1:0-6886 GCA_035577085.1 Thermoanaerobaculia bacterium | reverse complement strand
CGCCGGCGATCGGTGTGACGGCGCCATGCTCGCGCAGCCAGTTCCACTGGATGGCCGTTCCGCGCCCGTGCGCTTCGCCGACGCCGAATCGCGTGGAGCGGAACATCAGACCCGCGTAGGTCGCCAGCAGTTGACGCTCGTTGAACGCCGTTACGAGGCCGTGTTGCTGCGCGTAGAGGAGGTTCCAGACGCCGAGGACGTCAGCTTTGCACTCTTCGACGGTGGAGAAAAGCTCTTTGAGCGGGATGCGCACTTCGACGCGCTTTCCATCCGGCTGCGTGAGGAAACCGGGCCCGAGACCGTGGGAGAGCTCGTGGAAGAGGGTGTGATTGAAATAGGCGTCGAACGAAACGAGGCTTTGCAGCGACGGATCGAGCACGCGGGCAGAGATCGGCTTTCCGCTCTGACGGAACTTGGCGTCCATCACGTTCTTGAGCAGGACTTTCTTCGAGCCCTTTTTCTCGCGCACCACTTCGTCGTTCGGCAGATTGAACGCCGCGGTCTGTACCCCGCGCCGCGCGTCGCCGGCGGTGTAAAGCTCCTGCACGACTTTGATCGGCGATTCGCTGCCGCGGTTCGGATTCTTGTACTGCTCGGGCTCGGGAAGATTGCGCTCCATGTCCGGCAGCGCTTTCGCGTATGCGGCGAGCTTCGCGCTTTCCGGCTTGTCGACGACGGTGACGAACGATTCGTAGGAAGCCTTGTAGTTGAAGAGATTGTCTTCGTAGACCTCGTACGGACCGATGACCACTTCGATGTTGCCGGTCAGATCCATCCAGGCCATGTCGCTATCGCGGTAGTTGTCGGACTTGAATGCGTCCGCGCGCAGTACCAGAAAGCGCTTCAGAGCGCCGTCGTTCGAAATGTTGGCGGCCTCGCGAAGATGTGTGGCGGCCTGATCGAGTGCGTCTTTGTAGTACGTCCCATACGGGATGCCCACCAGGTTCGCGCCCTCGCGGCGGACGACGGTGAAAAGCCCTTCCAACTGATCTTTCTTGTCGGGATGAGCGGCTACATACTTCTCCAGCTCTTCCTTGGTCATGTCGGCCGGATAGAAAGAAGCGCCGGCCGGCTTCTTCGTCGTCCCGATGAACGGCTCGTCGCCTTTCAGCCGGTCCCAGGGACCTTTGTTGGCGATGAAGTAGTCAAGTCCCGCGCGATCGAGCGCCGAATTGCCAGCCTGCTTGGTGAGCTTGTCGCGAAGCGCAGGGTTGTTTTCGGACACCTGCCGCCAATAGATCTCGTCGATCTGCTTTGACGCCTCGATGAGCTTAGCGACGACCTGACGCTCGTTGTCGTCGAGCAGCGATCGGTCGTAGTCGATCACCGTGCGCGGAAGCTGCGCCAGACGCTGCGGGGTGTCGGCGGCGATACTCGAGGTCGCAGCAGCCGGTGTGGAAGCAGATGACTCCGTGGTTGCCGGCTTCGGCTGGCAGGAGGCGGCCGCAACGGCGGCAAAGAGGAGGATCAGTCGTTTCATCGCGTTCTCCTTCGGGAGGCAGGATTGTATGTGAGCCGAGCGCTCTGCTATCGTCGGGCCACGTTTCCCGAGGTTTCTCTTGATCATCGAGTGCACGAGCTGTCAGGCGCGGTACCAGTACGACGAGGACCGCTTCGAGCGGAAACCGGCGAAGAAGATCAAGTGCGCCAAATGCGGGACCGTCTTCGAGATCCACAATCCCGCGTTTGCGCCGAAGCCATCATCACCCGTCGGCGAATTAACTGCCTTGCGGCGTGAAGAGACCCGCACCCGCTCCACGGAGATGCCGGAGACGACGGCGGAGGCACCGTTGCCCAAGCGCGATACCGGCCCGAAGCCGATCCTCACGCTACTTCCGCCTGGCCGGCGCATCTCGATCGCTATCCTGGCCGGCCCCGACGCGGGAACGATGTACCGCCTCGAAAAGCCGCGCACTACTATCGGCCGATCCGGCGCCGACCTGACTATCAACGACACGGAAGCCTCGCGTCAACACGCCGCGATCGTGGTGCGGGAAGACAGCATCACCGTCGAAGATCTCAAATCGACGAACGGCACGATGGTCAACGGCGAGAAACTCACCCGGCCCGCCGAGCTTCAGGACAAGTCGGAGTTTCAGATCGGGACCACGTCGCTGATGCTGATCGTGACTGAGGAAGGGTAACGACTCGGAATCGATCGGAAACTTCCTACCTCACCAATGGAGCGTAAATGACACGGACTCGAGGGCTGTCGCTGGCCGCCATCATCACCCTTCTGCTTCTACCCCTTGCGCTCGAGGCACGGAATGACCCTCGCTGTGAGAGCTTCGAGGCCCGCCTCAAGAAGACCTACGGCTTTCGCCCTTCTCAACTCGACGCTTCTTCCCAGGACGCGAAAGCGAAGGCAATGGATGCGATCTGGACTGCCGTCAAGGAGGATCCGGCCACGCTCGTGCCTTGTCTCAAGAGCGCGCTCGCTCAGCCGACGCAAGATGGTTGGTTTCTTTACGACGGCAATCAGTTGCTCTTGTCGGTGGCTCCTTCCCGGGAAGTGAAGCAGGCACTGCTCGATGCTCTTGGGCGCGTTTCTCTGGACGACGTCGATCTTCGTTCATGGGTTGCAACCACCTCAGCCCTCGGCACAGAGGGCTTCGATACCTCCGCGCTGGGCCGCCGCTGGCTGGCATACCCGAAGGCCGCATACTCACTGCCGGAACACGGCGGCTACATCGTCGATCGCGAGAACGGAGCAATGTTCATCTTCGGCGCTGAGGATGAGACGTTCGCGACACCTGCGCTCACGGAGATTTGCCGGACATCCACCGGCGAGGTCAAGGAGATTGCGGCTTGGCTCCTGATGAGTCAGGCGACACGCAGCGCGCTACAAGCGGTGGCAACGCTCAACACCGACGGGCTGTCGCCCAAAGCCATTGCAAGCCGCGCCGCGTTGCTTCGAGCTCCAGATCTCATCATCCCCAGAAATCCGCCTCGCACGACACGCAAAGAGTTTCTGGAGGCCTTCTCGGCGCTCCTCGCCGGGGATCAAGCGCCGTTCGATCATCTCGTCCAGGCCGTCCCGGACGGCGAACGAGACCTGGTCGCGGTTGTGAATGACACGGATCTCGACACGATTCGAAGGGTACGGCGTTGGTTCATCGCGAGGAATAATCAGCACGCCATCGAGTACTACAACCAGTTCTGCCAGATCCTCATGACGCTGGTCTGGAAGCCCGAAGTGTTCCACAAGGACGTGAAGTAGGCCCATCCAGGCCGCCTTCGAAAACGGCGTTCAGTTTTACGCCACAATCAGGCGAGCGACCAGGGCATCGTGCAGTCCCTGAACACTTGCGATAGCAGCCTCAACGCCCACGTCACGCCCCTGCTTTCGAATCGCCTCACTCGTCATCGGCCCGATCGAAGCCAGCAACGCGCCGTTGACAGAGTGATCGCCAATCGAAGCGAAGAAATTGTCGACCGTCGAAGCGCTCGTGAACGTGACGACATCGATGTCATGCAGCTCGTTGGCATTCGCAGCCACCGGCATCGTTCGATATGCGACGGCAAGATGTACCTCAGCGCCGCGGCGCCTCATCTCCTCAACAAACTCCTCGCGCCCCTCGGCAGCGCGAACAACGGCAATGCGCACGCCTTTCTGATCGTCGTCAAACAGTGGGATTAGCGCGGACGACATGAACTTTTCCGGTACGACGTCGGGTGCGAGGCCGCGCACGCGAAGGGCGGCTGCGGTCGTCTCGCCGACGCAGGCCACGCGCGTGCCCGCGAGCGCGCGAACGTCGCGACCTTTCTCGAAGAGACGCTCGAAGAAGGCGGCAACTCCGTTCGACGATGTGAAGACGAGCCAGTCGAAGCGCTCGTCGATGCAGCGATCGAGTGATTCGAACGACTCCGGCGGCGCGATGGTGATCGTCGGAAACTCGATGACAGTTGCGCCCGACTCCTGGAACAGCCGCTTGAGATCCGAGGCCTGCTCGCGGGCGCGCGTGACAACGATCCGCTTGCCGAACAACGGCTTCGTTTCGAACCAGTTGATCGCATCGTGCATCTTTACGACGTCGCCGACGACGATCAATGCTGGAGTGGGGAGTTTCGCTTCGACCACCTTCGCTTCGATTGTCGCCAGCGTTCCAGCGACGGTGCGCTGTTCGGGTGTGGTCGCCTTCGAGATCACGGCGATGGGGCGATCGGGCGTCACGCCGTGCTCGATCAGTTTGGAAACGATCGTGCCGAGGTTGCCAAAACCCATCATGAAAACGATGGTGCCGTCGAGTTGAGCGAGCGCATCCCACTTGATGCCGGTCGAGCTCTCGGATTCATGACCAGTGACGAGCGTGAGCGACGTCGCGAAAGAACGGTGCGTCACCGGGATGCCGGCGTAGGCAGGTCCGGCGATCGACGACGAAATCCCCGGCACGATCTCGAATGCCACGCCCGCCGCGACCAACTCTTCGGCTTCCTCACCGCCGCGCCCGAAGACAAACGGATCGCCACCTTTGAGCCGGACGACCTTCTTTCCCTTCTTCGCTTCATCGATGAGGAGCTGATTGATCTGATCCTGCGGCAGCGTATGCGCCGCGGCGCGCTTTCCGACGTATACGACCTCGGCGGTCTGCGAAACGCGGTTTGCAATCTCCTGCGACACGAGAGCATCGATGGCGATGAAGTCAGCGGACGCAATCAGCTCCGCGGCGCGGAGCGTGAGAAGCGCGGGATCACCAGGACCGGCGCCAACGAGGAAGACTTTACCGGTCATGGGTGCGACTCCTCACGTTACTCAATTCTTTCTTCAATCTCTCGCGGAAACCTCCAATCGAGCGCCTTCGCCCCCCGCGCTTTTTGCGGGGGGAGAAGGTGCCGAAGGCGGATGAGGGGGGACTTGAATAAAACGACGACGAGCAATCGAGCGCGGGAGTGAGGTTGTTGAGGACCAGCACCGTTCTGTGGTGTGCCCCCTCATCCGGCCTTCGGCCACCTTCTCCCCCGCTGAAAAGCGCGGGGGCGAAGGGGCTCGATTGACGTGTGCTGCTATCAAGTTCATTGCTAGCGATTTCAGCGCATTCCCGAGGCGCCGGGACGGCGCCTGGGCTTTTCGCGCTCATACCAACGCCCCCGGTCATGAACGAAACTCCGGAGCGTGATCACGCTCTATCTTGCAACTCTCGCGGAAACCTCCAATCGAGCGCCTTCGCCCCCCGCGCTTTTTGCGGGGGGAGAAGGTGCCGAAGGCGGATGAGGGGGGAGTTGAATAGGACGAAGACGAGCAATCGCGCGAGAAACTGAGGTTGTTTGGGACCAGCACCGTTCTGTGGTGTGCCCCCTCATCCGGCCTTCGGCCACCTTCTCCCCCGCTGAAAAGCGCGGGGGCGAAGGCGCTCGATTGAAGTGCGCTGCTATCAAGTTCAATGCTAATGATTTCAGTTAGCGTATGAGCGCATGCCCGAGGCGCCGGGACGGCAACTGGCCAGCCGGCGGGACGCCGGCGTTCCGCTGGGCCTTTCGCACTCATCCCAACGCCCGCGGTCATGAACGAAACTCCGGAGCGTGATCACGCTCTAACTTGAGGCTTTGGCGGAAACCTCCAATCGAGCGCCTTCTCCCCCCGCGCTTTTTGCGGGGGGAGAAGGTGCCGAAGGCGGATGAGGGGGGACGTGAATAGGACGAAGACGAGCAATCGAGCGAGAAACTGAGGTTGTTTCGGACTTGCACGGCTCTATCGCGTGCCCCCTCATCCGGCCTTCGGCCACCTTCTCCCCCGCTGAAAAGCGCGGGGGCGAAGGCGCTCGATTGAAGTCTGCTGTGCAGGGGGAAGGTGCGTTTGGTCGCGTTCATCCCAATGCCCCCACCAACTCCATTGCGCCTTCGGCTACCAGCGCGCGATAGACATCATCGACGACCGCATCCGCATCATTGCCCTCTCGGGTTACCCGGATGGCGCGGTCGCCGTCGATCTCGCCGAAGAAGGCGCGGATTGTGATCGAGTGGTCTTCCTGTGTTGCGTGGACGGCGCAGGCGGAATAGCAGTCGAGCAGGGTGCCGAACTTCTGTAGCACGCCGCGTTCGCATTGCGCGGACACTGCGGTTGGCGCGTGATCGATCGATGCAGCGATGTCCCGCGTTGAGCCCTCGCGCAGCGTCTCGATGGCGATGATTCCCTGGCCGCAGGCGGGGAGCATCTCCTCGGTCGAAAAGTAGGACGTGATCTCGCTTGCGCGCCCGAGGCGGGTGAGGCCGGCGCTGGCGAGGATGGCGCCATCGTAGAGGCCCGCACGCAGCTTGTTAATGCGCGTGTCGACGTTGCCGCGGATGTCGTCGATGCGCAGGCGGGGATAGAGCGTGCGAATCTGTGAGCGCCGGCGCGGAGCGCTCGTTCCGATCACCGCACCATCCGGCAAAGCAGCGATTGGCTTCCCTTCGATGTTCACCCACGCGTCGCGCGGATCGGCACGTTCGAGGAACCCGGCCAGGAGGAACTCATCGGGAATGATCGACGGAACGTCTTTCAGGCTATGGACGGCGATGTCGATCGCGCCGCGCAGAAGCGCTTCTTCGAGCTCCTTGACCCACAATCCCTTCCCCCCGATTGATGCCAGCGGCACGTCCTGCCTTTTGTCGGCGGTCGTTTTGAACACGACGATTTCCGTGCGGTAGCCATGCTCTGACAGCTTGTTTGCAACTTCATTTGCCTGCCAGAGTGCGAGCTGGCTGCCGCGGGTGCCGATGCGAACAAGGCGAGTCATCGCAATCCAAAAATCTTCCGGATCGTCTTGCGCAAGGTCTCGCGCTCGGCCGGCTCCTCAGCTTCTTTAAGCTGCAGGATCGGGTAGTGGAGGATCTTGTTCACCATCTGTGTGGAGAGCTGCTCGATGGCGGCGCGCTGCTCGGGGCTCATCGGGCCAATCTTGCGGAG
>DATLVW010000645.1:0-7333 GCA_035577085.1 Thermoanaerobaculia bacterium | reverse complement strand
GGAGCTGCTCCTCCAATGGCGCAGCCGCGCCCAGTTCATGGCGGTGTTCGTCTTCGGTGCCGCGGCGTTGCTGCTCTTCAGCTTCGCCGTCGGGCCGGTAGCGGAAATGCTCCGGCAATTCTCGGCCGGGTTCCTCTGGCTGGGACTGCTCCTCTCCTCGACGCTCACCCTCGCCGAGAGTTTCCACGCCGAGATGGAGAACCGGGCGCTGGAAGGCCTGCTGCTCCTGCCGGCCAATCCGCGTGCGCTCTACTACGGCAAGGCCATCGCCAACTGGCTGCAGCTCATGTTTCTCGGCGTCGCCCTCGTTCCGGTGATGGTTGTGCTCTACGACGCCGGGACGACGCGCATCCTCGAGCTCATCCTCGTCATCGCACTCGGCGCGGCGGGATTGTCGGCTCCGGGCACTCTTTACGCGGCGATGACGGCGCAGGTGCGCTCGAAGCAGACGCTGCTGCCACTGCTCCTGTTTCCGTTGATCGTTCCGGCACTTCTCGCGTCGGTCAAGGCCACTTCGCTGATCATTCTCGGCGACCCGATGAATCAGGGGAAATCATGGCTTGTGCTTCTCTTCGCTTTTGATGCAATTTATTGGTCTCTTTGTGGACTTCTTTTCCATAAGGTCGTCGAAGAGTGAGGTCTATGAGCGTTGCTGCGAGTAACAACCGGTTTCCGGCGTTGCCCTGGATTCTGCTGGGGCTCGGGATCGTCTGCCTGGCGATCGGCTCCTACATCGGCCTTTTCGTCGCGCCTCCCGAGGCGTTGATGGGGCAGGTGCAGCGGATCATGTACGTGCATGTGCCGACTGCCTGGAACGCCCTGCTGGCGATGACCTTTGCGTTCGTGAGCGCGCTCGTCTTCCTCTTCAGCTCGGACTGGAAATGGGACGCGCGGATGGAGGCGGCCATCGAAGTCGGCGTCGTCCTCGCGTTTCTTCTCTGCTGCCAGGGCTCGATCTGGGCCAAACCGACCTGGGGCGTCTGGTGGGATTGGGATCCGCGGTTGACGACGACTGCCGTCCTGCTCTTCGCGTTTCTCGGAATCCTGGCGCTTCGGAAGTTCGTCGAAGATCCGGCGCGGCGCGCTATCTGGTCGGCGGTCGCCACGATCATCGCGTACGCCGATGTTCCCATCGTTTATTACTCAGTGCGCTGGTGGAACTCGTTGCATCAACTGCAGTCGAGCCCGGCCACGGTCTCGCGTCAGTTCTGGCTGCCGCTGCGAATGAACGCGTTCGGTATCCTCTTTCTGATGACGGGATTCATCATGTTGCGGGCGCGCGTCGGATCGCTGCGGCTGAAACATGAGCTCGCGCCGCCGCCGCATGCTGCCGAGGTGACGGCATGACGGGCGGGATGATTCCCGGCGGATGGAACTTCGTCGTCGCCGCGTATTCACTGACGGCGGTCGTGCTGGCGATTTACGGCGTATCGGTGATCATCCGGTTGCGCGCCGAGATCGCGAAAGAATCGGAGGATCGATGAAGGAAACGACCAACGACGGGATGCCGTCGGCGAGCGCTGCCCTGCGGCGCAAATCGCGCTGGTTCATGGCCGGAGCGCTCGTCATTGCCGCGGCAGCATTTCTCGTGATCACGCTCGGCGGGATCAGCAAGAACCTCGTCTACTACTGGACGCCGACCGACCTGCACGCTGCGGGCGACAAGGCCTACGGTGCGACGATCCGGCTCGGCGGGATGGTGGCGCCGCACTCCGTGCAGGGCCGCAACGGTGCCTCCGGACTGGAATTCGACGTCAAGGACGCCACCGGAATCGTGCACGTGAAGTCGTCCGGCGTTCCCCCGCAGATGTTCCGGGAGAACATCGGTGTCGTGGTCGAAGGGACGATGACGCGCGCCGGCTACTTTCAGTGCAACCGGCTGATGGTCTCGCACAACAACGAATACCGCGCCCCGAAAGCGGGGCACGCCATCGACAAAAAGGAATTGCAGAAGTTGATGCGGAGTACGGAAGGTTTGAAGGATTAGGTCTTCCGAAGATAACGTCATCCTGAGCTGCCGAAGGGGGGCGAAGAATCTTAATGACGACGCATGCCTCGTACGTCGCATCCAGGTCCTTCGCCAGTGACAGGCGGAGGAGCTAGCTCCGACAGTCTCAGAACGACGAGCGAAGATTACGTACCAACGCACATGACTGATGTGATGACTGACACCGACCAATGGTCACCGGCTAGGGCCAACTGACGACAACATGATTCCAACACTCGGACGATTCCTCATTCTGGCTTCCGTGCTCGTCGCGACGACCGGGGCATTCATCGCCTACGCCGCCGGCAGCAAGCGTTCACCGGAAGGGCTGCGCTGGTCGCAGCGCTTCGCGTATTTGTTCGCGGCGCTGATGCTGGCGGCGACCGGCGTGATGGAGTACGCCCTCATCACGCACGATTTCAGTGTCGAGTACGTCTCGCACGTCGGCTCGACGCAGGTGCCGCTCTGGGTGACGATCGTCAGCCTCTGGTCCTCGCTTGAAGGCTCCATCCTTTTCTGGGGCTTCATCCTCGGCATCTACATCGCCGCGACGACTTGGGTGAACCGCAACGATCATCAGGAGTACATGCCGTACGCGATCGGCACCTGGCTCTCGGTCGGCGCGTTCTTCAGCTTTCTGATCGCCGGACCAGCCAATCCGTTCCTGACGGTGGCCAACCCGCCGCTCGACGGCCCGGGCCCGAATCCGCTACTGCAGAACCATCTACTAATGATCATCCACCCGCCGATGCTCTACCTCGGCTACGTCGGCATGACCATTCCGTTCGGTTTCGCGATTGCGGCGCTGTTGCGCGGCAGGCTTGGGCAATCCTTCCTGCGGCCACTGCGTGCGTCGTTGCTGCTGCCATGGGTCTTTCTGACGATCGCCATCATGCTCGGCGGTTGGTGGGCGTACGAAGTTCTCGGATGGGGCGGCTACTGGGCCTGGGATCCGGTCGAGAACGCGTCGCTGTTGCCATGGCTGACCGCGACGGCGGCGCTGCATTCAGCGATCGTGATGGAGCGACGCGGCGTGTTGAAAGGTTGGACAGTCACACTCGTCCAGGCCAGTTTCCTCCTGACCATTCTCGGCACCTTCATGACGCGCTCGGGCGTCTTCAACTCCGTTCACTCGTTTACGCAGAGCTCGATCGGACCGACGATCCTGATCTTCCTCGCAGCGGTTCTGGTCTTCTCAGTCGTGCTGCTCTCGTTCCGTATCGATTCGCTGGAAGCCGAAGGGAAGCTCGATAGCGCGGTGAGCCGCGAGGGGATGTTCCTCGTCAACAATCTCTTCTTCGTCGTCCTGACATTCACGGTGCTCGTCGGCACGTGCTTCCCGCTCATCGTCGAGGCGATCAAGGGGAAGCAGATGAGCGTCGGCCGTCCGTACTTCGACGCCATGGTGGTTCCGGTTGGAACGGCGCTCCTGTTTCTCATCGGCGTCGGTCCCGCGCTCCCGTGGGGAAAGGCCTCGCGGAAAGAGATTCTGCGCGCGCTTCTGCCGCCGCTGATCACCGGCGCGATCGTGATGGCCATCGGCCTCGCACTCGGCGTGCGCAACGTCTGGACTGTGCTCACGCTGCTGTTCGGCGGATACGCGGCACACGTGACGATGGCGCAGATGTGGCTGCCGTTCCGGCAACGAGTCAAACGCGGTGACGCTATCGGCCCCGCGCTCGTCGACGCGCAACTCCGCCGTGGGCGGCGCCGTTTCGGCGGATACATCGTGCACGCCGGCGCCGTCATCGTCTTCGTTGCCATCGCTGTCAGCAGCACGATGCGCACGCAGGAAGAAGTCACGCTGACGCGCGGACAGAGCACGACGTTCGCCGGCTACATCGTTACGTATCTTGGCTCCGAAGAACGGTCCGAGCCCCATCGCCAGTCGACGATCGCGCGTTTCAGTCTCACGAAGGGTGGAGGACCGCCGAGCGGCGGCGGCAATTCAGGCGGAGGCGGCAACATCATCACCACGATGGAGCCGCGCATGAACCAGTACGCGGCGATACGCGAGCCGATCGGCACGCCCGCTGTTTACTCGACGATCACCCGCGATTACTACATTTCGATCATGAACCTGCAGGGCGATCAGGCGGGCGTGCTGATCATCAACATGCCGATGGTCGGATGGATCTGGGGCTCCGTCATCATGATGGGCATCGGCGGACTGGTTGCGCTGATTCCTTCGCGGCGGCGCACGTACGTCGTGTCGCCGGTGCCGGCGGAAGCCGCAGGGGATGAGGTTCCGGCATGAACCGCACCGTCCTCATCGTCGGCATCGTCATCGTTGCCGCGATCGTCTTCGTTCTCTTCGCCGGCCTCGGCAAAGATCCGGCGCACATCGACTCGCCGCTGGTCGGACGTCCGGCGCCGCCGTTCGCGCTGAAGGCGGTTGGCACCGGCGAAACGATCGACCTCGAGACGCTGCGCGGCAAGCCGGTCGTCATCAACTTCTGGGCGACGTGGTGCGGGCCGTGTTACGAAGAACATCCGACACTCGTCGCCAACGCGCGCAATCTGCAACCCGAGGTGCAATTCATCGGCGTCGTCTTCAATGACACCGACGACAAGATCATGCGCTTCCTCGCCGAGCGGGGCTCGGCCTATCCGACGCTGCTCGATACCAATGGCAAGACCGCGATCGCGTACGGCGTCGGCGGTGTTCCGGAGACGTTCTTCCTCAATCCGAAAGGGACGATCGTGGCCAAGTTCGAAGGACCGCTGACGACTGAGGCGCTGCAGGCCGAGCTGGCAAAGGCGATGCGATGATCGCGACTTTTCTTCTCCTTGCGTTTCTCCAGATCAAAGTTCCCGATGCCGCCCAGTTCGTCGGACCGCCGCAGGGCACGCCGCTCGCCGGAGCCGCGCTCGAACGGCGCACGATGGAGATTTCTGCCGAGCTGCGATGCCCCGTGTGCCAGGGTCTGGCCATCGGCGACTCACCGTCGCAGATGGCGGCCAACATGCGCGAGCAGGTGCGCGAGCTGCTCTCGCGTGGGTACACCGAGGAGCAGATTCTGAGCTACTTCGAAAAGTCGTATGGCCAGTTCGTACTGCTCAAGCCGAAGTTTCAAGGCGTCAACGCGCTGGTGTGGCTGCTGCCGGTTCTGGTCCTGGCGATCGGACTCGTGATCGTCGTGACGAAGGCAAAGAGACTCGAGAAGACGCCTGTGCCGGTAGCAGCAGCGGTTGCGCCGGATGCGGCTTCGGAAGCGGCTGACGATCCTTACCTGGCGCAGGTCCGCGAGATGGTGGAGAAATCATGACGGATTGGGTCAGCGCCGGCGGGATGATCCTGTCCGGTCTCATCGTCGGCTTCATGTTCTGGTACGGGATGAAAGGCCGGGCGACGAAGCCCGACCTGGAGCGCCGCGACCTGGAAGCGAAACGCGACGCGCTCCTCCAACAACTTCGCGAGTTGAAGGAAATGGGCGGCAGCGAAGAGGAGAAAAGGCGGTTGGAGCGCGAGACTGCCGACGTGCTGCGCAAACTGGATGTGCACGCGGACAAATTGACGCCAACGAAACGTAGGTCGGACTCTCCAGTCCGACCCTCGGCCGAAGATAGTCGGACTGGAGAGTCCGACCTACGTTTGTCTACGGCCGACGTCGCTGCTGCAACCCGGGCCGCAACGATGCGCGGCTTCCTCTGGGGCTTCGCCTCGATCGCCGTCCTCGGCGGCATCGCCTGGTTCGTCACGGAGAAGGCGACGCCGCGAACGGAGAGCATGACCGGCGGCGGCGCGCCGATGACGAGCTCCGCGCCGCAGGCATCGCCGCAACAGCCCGATCCCGCGATGGAGCAGGCCGAAGCAGCCGTGGCGAAATCACCCGACGACCTTGGGATGCGCGACGAGCTGGCCAAGGCCTACCTCGAGCGCGAGAACCTCATGAAGGTCTTCGAGCACACGGCCTACGTTCTCAAGCGCGAACCGAACGATGCTCGCGCGCTGACCTACCAGGCGCTCGTCCGCGTCTCGATGGGCCAGAGCGATGGCGCGGTCGAGATGCTGCAGCGCGCCGTCAAGTCGGATCCCGATCTCACCGACGCCTACGTCGCGCTGGCCTGGGCCAACATGCAGCGCGGCAAGACCAGCGAAGCGGAAGGACTGATCGCCGAAGCCGGCCGCCGCCATCCCGATCAGAAAACGAAGCTCGATGAAGTCCTGGTGCGGATGAAAGAGCAGATGAAGAACGCGCCGCCGGCAGCGATGCCAGCGAATCATCCCGCGCTCCCGAATCCCGACGGCTCGCAAAACGCGTCGTCGGCGATGGCCGCCGCACAATCCGCGGCGCCGAGCGCCGCTCCTGCGGCGGGCGGCCCCTCGGTCCACGTGACGCTTACGCTCGATCGTTCCGCGAAATCTTCGCCCAACGCGGTGCTTTTCATCATCGCCCGCGGCGCCGGCGAGACCGCTGGTCCCCCCGCCGCCGTCAAGCGCATCATGGCTCCCACTTTCCCGCTCGAAATCGACCTGAGCACCGCCGACTCGATGATGGGCCAGCCGCTCCCCGCCACCATCCGCATCGAAGCCCGCCTCGACTCCGACGGCGACGCCATGACCAAGAACCCCTCTGACCCTCACGCGATCCAGGACGGCGTGGCGACGAATGGGGGGAAGGTGGGGCTGGTGTTGAAGTGAACCTTTCACGCGAAGACGCGAAGACGCGAAGAATTCTCCACATCGACTTTCTTCGCGGCTTCGCGCCTTCGCGTGAAACCGTAACGCCCACGTAGTACCATCCGCAGCGAAGCCTAGGGGTGGCCGCAACCACGGCCTGAGATCACACCCTTGAACCTGATCCGGTTTGGACCGGCGTAGGGAAAGGCATCGGAGTCATCATGAGGGTTGTTCGCGTTGTTTCCTTCCTCCTCTTTTTTCCTGTTCTTGCTTCTGCGGCTGCGCTGAAGGGTGTCGTTCGCGGTCTTGATGGAAAACCCATCGATGCTGCGACCGTCGCGGTCGAGGGTTATCGGACGGCAGTGACCGATCCGGACGGCCGCTTCGCGCTCGATGTGCCGGCAGGGAAGTACACGCTCATCGTTACGCGCAGCGGATTCCAGGCGATGGCGATTCCGGCGAGCACGGATGCGGACGTTGCCATCACGCTGCGGCCCGGACTGGCCGAGAACATCGTCGTCAGCGGGATTCGCGCGGAGGCGCAGACGCCGGTGACGAAGAGCGATGTCGATCGCGCGACCATCGAGCGCGATTATTACGGGCAGGACATCCCCCTGCTCTTGCGCGATACGCCGTCCATCGATACCTACACCGAATCCGGTGTTGGCGGATCGGGGTACTCGTACATCACGTTGCGCGGGATCAGTCCGACGCGGATCAAC
>DATLVW010000644.1:0-5255 GCA_035577085.1 Thermoanaerobaculia bacterium | reverse complement strand
GACACACCACTCGATTGAAGCATGGTAGGCATATAAGGCCGCCTCACCGAGTCGCTCGTTTACATCACTTCGCCGATGGCCAAAGAAGAGGGCTGCCGGCTCGTCAGCAATCGTTCCTTGGGTGACTCGGCAGCCCACGATGTCTCCCAAGTCATGAAGTCCCGACCTGCCTCCCCCCCACGACAATGCCTCGGCCAGACGCCGCCCGAAGGTTGGCGATGGCCGCTTTTGCTCCGCTACATCGGTAGCGAGCAGTCGTAGGTTTGTTTGAATACTCACGCGGCTTTCCCCGCACCATCTTAGCGGAGAACTCGCCGTAGCGGACGTTTCGCTGCGATCTCGATGTACCGAAGTGCGGTGGCCTTCCACTTTTAATGACGATCGCGTCATGCACTGAGACTACCTCGGAATTGGTGGAGATCGCATCAGACTGCGGTCTGGCTCCACGGTGGGTAGGGGCTGACCCGAAATCGCTTCCGGCAAAGCACCAAAGGTAACCTCGTCGTCTACCAGACGTAGAGGTTCGGTTGGACCTTGGCGAGCCGAGCTCGCAGCGCGACCTGTGCCCATTCATCGGCAGAATCACTGCGGATGGCCATTAAGACCGTGCGCTGAGGCCCCCTACTTCGCGTCCATCCCCTCGGTCGAACGCATCACCTTCTGCAGCTCTTCCTTGCTCAGCGCGTGGCCGCCCTTGGGTGCGCGGTATTCGTTGTTGTGGGAGACCATCAGGCGATTGGATTGGAAGTTGCCGTTGCGGGTGAGGGTGCCTTCGACGACGACGCCGATGTTTTCGCGGAACATTTGTGGGGGGACGCCGTTGGAGGTTACGTGGACGATGCGGGCGGCGTCTTTGACGTCGAACTCGACGCCTGACGTGCCGGGGCGGCGGTGGATCGAGCCGGGGGCGACCATGCCGCCGAGGCGGATGGTGGCGCCGTAGGCTTTATCGCCGTTGGCGTAGAGGTCGGTGGGCGTCCAGTAGTAGACGAGGTTCTTGTTGATGCCGCCCATGGCGATGGCGATGAAGGCGCCGGCGGCGACGATCAGGGCGATCACCGTGTAGAGGCGGCCGCTGCGGCGGATGCTGGTCGTGGCTGGTGGGAAGATCCGGTCAGGCGTGCTCATGATGATCATGATTGCTCCTGTGCTGGGGATGCGCGGCGGTGATGGTCACCGGGGCGGGTGATGGGAGTCACGTAGTGCAGACATTCTTGTCTGCTGCTGCCGGGCGTCCCTGCCCGGCAGGGGTTTGGTTGCCAATCAACACCGATTCATCCGCAGACACCACCGCCGGGCAGGGACGCCCGGCGGGAGCAGACAAGAATGTCTGCGCTACGGGCGCCAGCGGAAGTAGAGGCCGTAGCGGGTGGCGTTGTAGTCGCTGAAGATGCTGGAGGTTTCGTCGTATTTGTCGCGGTCCATTTCGGCGGCCAGGCCGGTCTTGTTCTTGAAATCCCAGGTGGCGCGGACTTTGTGGCGGTCGATGTTGAAGGGGAGCGTGCCGCGGTTGTGGAAGCGCGAGAGGCTTGCGTCGATGGAGAACGGGCCCTTGATGTAACTCACGCCGCCTTCGCGTGCGTTGCCGTCTTCCTGCTGGACCGATTCGCCGAGATTGAAGTTCTGCGGGAAGCGGATGCTGATGTTGCTGTCGGCGCGGAACTGCGACAGGGATCCGCGGAAGTGCAGTGCTTCGATCGGGGATACTTCGATCTCGCCGCTGTACTGGCGAACCTTGCTGTCGTAGCCGATGCCGGGGTCGTCGTTGGATTGATTGGTGCGCTCGGCGGTGACGCCTGCCCGGAACAGTTTCTTCGGTGTCATCCAACCCGCGCGAACGCGATAGCGGTTACGGTCGCGGTAGTCGGTGCGGAAGATCGCTGCGTCGGCAGTATCGTGCTTCACCGCCGCGCCGAGCAGGAATCCGGAATGGGTGTAGGCGCCGTTCAGGTCGACGGTGTGAATGCGCCGGTCGAAGGTTCCGCTCTGGCTTCCCGGAACGACGATCTCCGAAAGATCGGGAGCAACGGTCACCTGCTGCTGCGACTCGCGGACTTCGCCGCGGAAGGAGAAGGGTCCGACCGCGTGCGCGGAGATTCCGGCGCTCAGGACTTCATCGGTACGATCGATCGCACTCGTCGCCTGGAGCACTGTGGCGATGTCTTTGCGGTCGAATCCGGCGAAGGTGATGGCCTGCAGGAAGACGTCATTGATCAATGCGGAGCCGTTGAGCTCGTGTTTTTCGCGCTGATAGCCGGCAAGGAAATCGATGTGCGGCGTGAGATTGACTTCGGCACGGCCACCGCCGCGCCAGGTCTTGTTCTTCGCGGAGGATGTCGCGCTTTCCGTCAGCCCTGTGTAGAAGCGGCTGATGGCGAACGATGCGAATGATCCTGCCGACGATTCGTTTTCACTGCCGCTCGAATCGGCAGAGAAACGGACATAGTTTCCGATCAGGCGGACGCGATCGCTCAACTGTCCGGTGATGAAGAAGTTCGTGAATGGTGTGTCGACGTGCGTCTGGTCGGTGCGCGTGATCGATGTGGCCGTGACCGGCTGCCCGAGAACGGTGCCCGGCTCGTTGCCATTGCCTGCGCCCGATGCGAGCGACAGTGACTCCGTTCCGCGGAAGCTGCGCCAGCCCTGCGTGAGCTGACCGGCGATCGATGCGAAGTGGAAGCTGGCGCCGGCGCGGATCTCGCGGTCGCGCTCGTGCAGATCCTGCGAGAGACGGAACTCGTCCTGACCGAGGTGATAGGTCGTCTGGCCGGGCCCGCGGTTGTCGTTGCTCGTGAAGCCGATGAACGGAGCGATGGCGCGGTCCGGCATCAGCTCGAGATCGATGTCGAACATCCGTCGCCGGCGATCTTCGGTGTGCTGGCCCGGAACGATGCCCTGATCGAAGAGAGGATTGGCGAACGCGGGCAGCGCACTGAACGCATCGGTGGATCGGTAACCGAGGCGGAGCTTGTACGCGTTGGCACGCGACGCTTCCATGCGTACCGATTGCGCGGGGCCGGAGCCGAGGTCGCTGACGTCGATGCGGAAGCGGTCGGTCAGCGAGTTGTGTCCCTCGAAGTCGGACGTTGCCAGGGTGAAGTTGTGGATCAGGAGGCCGTCACGCTCATTGATCTGCGTGCGGTACATGCCGGTGTCGCCCTTGAGATCGAGCCAGCGATAGCCGATCTCGAGATCGAAGGGAACGACCTGGGCGTTGGCTGCGAAGGCAATCGCGAGGATCGGCAGTGAGAGCCAGTTCGCGACGAATCGTTTCATGTTCATCGCTTCCCCTACTTGAGCAGTTGCGGATCGCGGTTGGAACCGTGGATCGCAACATGGCAGGTGGTGCAGTTTTGATAGCGAGGGAGACTGAGGTTGTGGAACGCAGGCGGCTGCGAGCCGAGGGTCGTCCCGCTGATGGGCGAGTGACACTCGAGGCAGAGCTGCGACACGGTGGCGCGTTTCAATCGCCGTGGATTGGACGAGCCGTGCGGCTCGTGACACGTCATGCAGTCACCAACGGCGATCGCGCCGTGCTGGAAGACGAACGGACCGCGCTTGTCGGCGTGGCATCCGAGGCACGGCAGCTCGCCGGCGGATGTCGTACGCAAGCTTGCGGCGCCGGGACGGCCGTGCGGCTCGTGGCAGGACGAGCACTCCATCCCTCCCCTGCCGAGGCGATGCGCGTACGGCTTGTTGCGGAAGGAGGAGACCTGGGTCATGTGGCAGGAGTCGCAGAGCGCGAGCTGTTTCTTTGCCAGCAGGTGCGGTGCATGCGCCTCGGACGAGTGAATCGAGTGACAGGTGAGGCAGTTGACTGCCGCCGAGTTGGCGTGCATGCCGGCGTGGCGGGAGATGCGGTCGGTGCTGATGTCGTGACAGCTCATGCAGGTCTTGTTCGACCCGAGGAGCCCGACCGGTTTGAAGATCTTTTCTTTGTCGCCGCCGCCTTCGATATGCGCTTTGCCGTCGCCGTGGCATGACTCGCAGAGCGCGTTGGGGACTTCACCCTTCTTGATCTGGCCGCGTGCGTGTGCGTTGGCGGCGAACGCTTTGGCCTGATCGGCGTGGCAGTCGCTGCATGCGGGAAGTGCGGTTGCTTCTGCAGGCGCGGCGGGCGCTGCTGGAGCCGTTGACGTGGCAGGTGGAGTGGTTTGTGTGACAGGGGCGGCCGGCTCGGGCGGCTTCTCCGGAGGTTTTTCCTGCGCGAGCGCCGGGAGGCCGAGAAGCACTACAAGCGCAAGTGCTCCAATCAGGTGAGATCTCATCGCTATTTTCCTCAGAGCCGGGGGAGACGATGCCGTCTCCCCCGAGCCCAGGCGCTGGCTTACCGCGCGTGTACCTTCTCGACTGCCCAATCCTTGCCGGTGCCGTGGCATGTCGCGCACGCCTCGGCTCCGATTGTCGAACCGGGGAACACGGCAGTATTCAGGTACGCGTGTGCGGCTGCGTCCTTGTTGTCGTGGCATCCGAGGCAGGCTGCAGTGGCCGGGCCCTGCGGAGCGAAGTAGTCGCGAAGCGTGGTAACCGATGCGATGTCGGTCTGTTGCAGCGGCAGCGTGTACGCAGCGGTGCTGGCGTGGCACTTCGCGCAGTTGCGCGTGTCGCCGGGGAAGCGCACTTCATTGAAGTTGTTCTTCGAGCCGCCAAATCCGAAGATGGTGAAGTCCTGCGTCAGATTCTCCCCGGTGTGAATGCGATGGATCAGCCGCTGGAAGGAGATCGACTCCGGCTGACCTTCTGCGGCCGGGCGCATCGCCTGATCGCTGGCGGTGGGGTTGTGGCAGATCACGCACTCTTCGATGTTGCGGCGCTGTCCGCCGTGCAGTTCGAGCGTGTCGTGGCACTGATTGCACTGCGCGAGCGCGACCGCGGTGCGGCGCGGTGCGACTGTGCCGGTGACGGCAACGTACTTGATCGGGTTGAGCGTCGACTCCTGGATGGCGATGTCGGCCTTGCCGTCGCCGCGCTTGAGGCTGACGTTGCGGCGAAGGTCGGCGCTGATCGTCCATGTGCCGGTTGCATTCGCGGGAAGCGCGGCCGTGAACGTGTAGGTCGTCGTTCCCGCGGTGGCGCTGAAGACGCCCTTGGTGATGGCGTTCTCGCGGAAGTTCGCGCCGTAGTTCGACGTCGGACCGGAAAGGATCGGTGAGAAAGTGGCCAGCTTGGTTCCGTCAACGGCCGTGCCGTCGCCGTTCGTGATCTTGAATACGGCCGTCGGCGACTTGCCCGGCGTCATGTTCGTGACGCTGACG
>DATLVW010000643.1:0-5802 GCA_035577085.1 Thermoanaerobaculia bacterium | reverse complement strand
GGAACAGGCGGCCGTGGTCTCGTGGTCAGCCGCGGCGCGTCCGACTGGACCGCCGGGGCCTGGCCTGCGAACTGCGCGAAGGCCGGCGCATGAGCCAGTTGTTCGCGCGTGAGCACCGCCGGAAGCAACCTTTCGAACGCGGACCGGACATCGGGAGGAATGTTGAGTCTGACGTAGACCGGGTTCAGTCGATCGGCCTGAATCACCTTTAGTGCGGCCTGGCGGGCGTCTTCCGCGCGGTCGAGTTTGTCACTCGCGAGGGCGAGATAGATCTCGGCGGCTTCATACGCGGCCAAATCATCCACGCGGCCGAACGCGGCCACCCGCAGTTCGTCAACCGCGCGAACGTAGGCGCCGCGGTTGAAGTCCGTTACGCCGCTCAGGAATCGCGCATCGTAAAAACTCTGCGCGGATGCCGTAACGGCGACCAGACACGTGATGAGCGCCCCGAGCGGGCGAATGAGTGGTTTCACCTTGAAAAAATCTTTCTTACGCGAGTGAATAAAGGTTCGGATTTTGGTTCCGTCACATCTGGAATATCAGGATCGTACACGAGTCCGCGATTTTCGACGATGGATTTTGGGTTTTCGTAAAAGAGCGCCTGCGCGATTTCCTCTCCTACCAGCTCGACGACACGCCTTCGGGCGGCCTGAAAACGGGGCGGGCGCTTGACCATGTTGTGAGCATCGGTGGCCATCACGTGAACCCATCCCCGCTGAAGCCAGTCGATGGCCGCCGCCTCCGCTTCTTTGCCAAAGTCCCCGGTGATGCTGCCGGTCGTTACCTGCGTTTTCACCCCGATGCGCAGCAGCGAGGCAAGGACCTCGGGATTCGATCGAAACACGAGGTTTCGCTCGGGGTGAGCGATCAACGGGGTCCAGCCGTCGAGCTGGGCGCGATAGAGCGGTTCCCGCACCAGGGGAGGAATGGCGTGACTGGCGAACTCGACCAGCACGTAGCGGCTGCCTGCCAGTGGAAGAATCGATTCATTCCGCAGCATCTCGTCCATGTCGTGTCCGAAGAAGTACTCGGAGCCGAGGAGGATTCGCGGCGCGATGACGGCCTTGCTGCCTAGCTCGTCGAGTATCGACGCGTACTCGGCCCGCGTCCGGTTACGCCAGCGGCCCCGCAACACATGCGGCGTGGCCACGATCGTGTTGATGCCTTCGTCCGCGGCCATTTTGCAGAGGTCGACAGCCTCCGCCATGGAGCTGGGTCCGTCGTCGACGCCCGGCAGGCAGTGGTGATGAAGGTCGATCATGCGAGGCGCGCCTCGCCGAGTTTATCCAACGCGTTTTGCCGGAGCGGCGTTCTTATCAGCGGGTTCGTCCTGGTAGTAATCGTAGTAGCTCTTCTTGAACGAGTAGCCGTATTGCTGAAGGTCGAGATTGTTGAGGAGCGCACCGAGAACCGGGATATTGCTTTGGCGGAGTCTCTCGGCCGCACGCTGCACGACGTCGCGGGGCGTCTGCCCGCCGTGAACACAGAGGATGACGCCGTCGGCGTTCGCGGCCAGGACGATGGAATCGGTCACGGCCATAACCGGCGGCGAGTCGAAGATCACGAACGCAAAGCGGGTGCGGAGCTCATGAATCAAATGCTTCATCCGGTCGGAACCGAGGAGCTCCGAGGGGTTGGGTGGTGTAGGTCCGGAGAGGATGAGCGAGAGGTTGGGGACCTCCGTTTCCTGGATTACGTCGTCGAGGGGAATGCTTGCCGCGAGATAGTTCACGAGTCCGAGGTTCATCTTTCCGCGGAAAACCTTCTGCAGACGCGGACGGCGTAGATCGGCGTCGATCAGGAGGACGGGCTTGCCCATCTGAGCCAGAACCGTGGCGAGGTTAATCGAGGTCGTCGTCTTCCCTTCACGGGCGAAGGTCGAGGAGATGACGATCACTTTCGGCGAGCTGGCCGATGCGAGCAGCAGAGACGTGCGGAACGCGCGGTAGGCTTCGGCGATGGCCGAGCGGGAATTGCTGTGCGGCAGCAGGTCGATACCGCTTTGCTCCTGACTCGCTTCCACGACCGGCCGGAGCTTCGCTGTTCCGCGGCCGTAGCCATAGCCATAACCGCTATTGCCGTAACCGGCGCCGTCCGCCGAGGTGGCGGCGGGGATGACGCCCAAAGAGGCGAACTTGGTGACGCGCTCGAGCTCTTCGGGTGTCTTGATCGAGCGATCCATGTACTCGAGAAAGAAGATGGCGGCCAGACCCAGGACCACGCCGAGCGGGAAGGCATTCTGCAGATTCTTCTGGAGCGTCACGTTGAAACGCCCGGTGGGCAGCAGGGCATGGTCGACGATATGAATATTTGAGGATGCCGAGCCGCGCAGGCGTGCGGTAACTTCCGTCTCGTTCTGCCGTTTCTCGAGCTGATCCAGCAACGACTGTTTTGATTCGAGCGTGCGGCTCAGGTCGCCGAGGCCGGCAGCTGTGGCGTTGAGTGACACGGTCTCGCGTTTCTGGGCGTTCATCGCCGCATACAACTGGTCTTCGCTCTGCTGCGCCGCGACGAGATCGCGGTGGGCGGCATCGCGTGCTCGGGCGTAGGCACTGGCCACCGCCGACATCCGGGATTGATGGGTCTTCTCGATCGAGGTCTTCAATGTCACCAACGTCGGATAGTCCGGCTTGAACAGGGTCAGACCCTGCTGGTACTCACGTTGTTTCCGCGATTCTTCTTCGGTGAGCTGGCTGACCAACGGATCGCCGCTCGTGACGGACTCAGGATTAGCACTGCTGAGAGCGTTGTAGGCATTCAGCTTTTCGAGGCGGAGATTCGTGGCGTTCTGGAGGTCGGAAGTCGCTTTCATCAACCGCTGGAATGGGATGCTGCTGGCGTCTTCCTTCGAAACGATTCCTTTCGTTTCGTTGTACCTCTGCATCTGCTGGCGTGTCACTTCGATGTCCGCGCGCAGTTGGGAGATTTGACGGTCGAGAAAATCGCTGGCCTTTTGAACAGACTCGAATTTCTTCTCGTTGTTCAGCCGGATGTAGGACTCCCCTACGCCTTCCGCGATCTTCTGGGCAAGCTGCGGTGTCGCGGCGATACAGCCGATCTCCACCAACGACGTCGCACGGACGGGGTTGACTTCGATCGATGCGATCACCGCTCCCACCATCGACTCGCGGGCCTGGGCGATCTGCGCGGCCGTTTTGCCATTGATCCCGGCCGGGTAAAAGGACGGATCGCTGAGGAGTTTCTGGTCGTCGATGATCTTCTCGGCCAGACCGCGGCTCTTGAGCAGTACGTACTGCGTCTGCAAAAACTCCTGATCGGATGCGGCGATGCCGAACAGGTCATCGACGGTGAGCTGACTTGGATTCTCCCGCTCGATCTGGATCTGAATCGTGGAGCGGTAAAGAGGCTTGGCGAAGTAACTGGCGACGTACGTCCCGAGCATCACTACGACCAGAATCGACAAGGCGACTTTCCATCGCTTGTAGATGATGTTCCAGTAGTGAGAAAGATGGACTTCCTGAGTGTTCAGGTCCATGGCTGATGGTAACCCATCATCGATCGAGAGACTTCCAGCGGCTCTTTCAAATCCCGCGGAGGAGTCCCGCGGCTGCGATCAGAAAAAACTCTCCTGGAAGATGAGCCGGTCGCCGTCCATCAACACGATGTCGTTCTGGCGGCCGTCGATGATCTTGCGGAAGTCATAGTGAAACGTTTTCTCGGTTCCTCCCACCATGCGCTTCAGAACGACTCTCTTCGATGCGCGGTCCGTCGGGCCGCCCGCGGATGCAAGCACCTGCAAAAGAGTCGGCGTTTGCGAGCGGCGGAACTGCGCGGGGCCGGGATGCATGACCTCTCCGAGGACGTAGATACTGATCGAGCTGTCGATGGGGACGTTGATCACGTCGTTTGCGCGCAACGGCAGATTGAGGTCGGGGTTTCCGTTGACCATCAGGTCGTCGATGTCGACGGCGATCTGCTCCGTGAGTCCATTCGAAGCCGTCCGGAGAACGTAGAGCGTGCGGCCGTAGCCGGTCCCCAGCCCGCCCGCCTGTGTGATGGCCTGAATCAGGGTGATATTTCCGGTGATGCCGATCCGGCCGGGCCGCATCACGGCGCCGATGACCGAAATCGGCTTGCTGCCGGCTTCCGTCACCGTCACGGTGACATCGGCCTTGTTGATGTACTTGGCTTCGAGGAGAGCCTTGATCCGTTGTTCCACTTCCGTCGGTGTCAGCCCGGAGACGTCGACCTTGCCGATGAGTGGCATCGTGATCCGCCCGTCGTCCGAGACGGTCGCTCTCGTATACAGATTCGGGTCTTGATAGACCTTCACTTCAATCTGATCGCGCGGGCCGATGGGCGCGTCGCTGGCGCTTGCCGGCGGCTCGGCCAGCAGTGAGCCGGCAGGAATCTGCGGCTGCGGTGTTGGCGGACGTTGCGAAAACGCCGGAATCGTCAGCATCCCAATCGCCGCTGCAGCCAATAAAACTCGTTTCATTTCTTCCTTCCCAACGATGATCTACCGCTCCGCACGGCGGCGAAGGCAGTAGGGTAGACGAACCATTTGAGCTTGGACCGGACGAATGCTAGTCCGAGATCGTGAGTTCGGCGCGCGTCGCGCGTGAATTCTTTGTCAAACGATTTCGTCTGTTTCCGCTCTTGTCCGATCGATTATTTGAATCAAGCTATGGCGTGAATGACAACCGAAACAGAACCCGTATTCCATGGTCGAGGTTGACGTTGAAGTTCGACGTGCGCCGCACGTAACCGATGTCGGCACCCCCCCGAAGACGGGCGAATGCGTACAGGAAACCCACGCTGGGGAAGGAGAACACATCGCGCCGTTTCAGGAGGACGAGGTTCGGACCGATGACGGGTGTGTCATACAGATCACGCCCGAGCGACGCCTGAGCGTTGAGCGTCAGCCGCCTCGTTGCATCCCAGGCCAGCAAGCCGCTGACCCGGTCGGCGATGTAGTAATTATTGAGCGCAAAAATGGAGAAGTCGACGTCGCGGGAGACCGTCAGGCGCCCGGTCGTGAAATTGCCGAATTTCTTGCTGCTCGACAGGTTGCCCAGTGCGCCCTGAAAATCATGCTGGCCCGGGCGAATGAAATCGAGCTTTCCCTCGCCCACCTCCCCCTGCGTCACCGTGCGGCCGGTGTCATGGACAAGTCCGAATCCAGCGTACGTGCGGCGTCCGTTCTTGAACACGGCGTCGGTAAACGAATAGTCGCTGAACTCCGTGGCCACAAAGAGCGAAGTCAGAGGGAAGGTCTTGTGGTGGACGGTGAAGCGATAGTTGTGCTCACTACGGTCCAGCAACTGGACGGGCGCGTCGGGCTGGATCTTGTCCAGAGGATGGCTGCTTTTTCCTGCCGAAGCATTAAACGTCATGCTGGTGCGGCTCGAGTACTTCAACTCGCCGGAAACACCGGTGGCCGATGCCTTTTCCGTGAGCAGGCGTGCGATCTCGGAGACATCGGCGCGAAGCTGGTTCGCGCTCTGCGCATAAAAGTCGAGGTACAGATGATTGAGCAGGAACTGGGCATCTGCTCGACCCTGGTAGCCGAAGACGGCTTTACTGCTGCCGCGGCTGAAGAAACTCCATTCCGGTCTCACCTCGATGGAGTACACGGTCTTCTTGCTCGGAACGATGTACAGCCTCGTAGGAGCCTGGATGCCGAAGCGGAAGCCGGATTGGCGGTCGGCCGTCGGGACGTAGAAGCTCGAGTCGTAGCCGATGTCCGACAACTGAATCGTGTTCAGGAGGTAAAACGCCCCGTGGTGGAAGTGTGCTCTGCGGAGATCGTCGGCGATCTCCTTGCTCGCGGCAAAGGCG
>DATLVW010000642.1:0-2218 GCA_035577085.1 Thermoanaerobaculia bacterium | reverse complement strand
CTTGATCCGGAACCGGCCAGACCGAAGAACGCCGATCTCACCGGCAATGCACTCATCGACATGGATCGGGCGGCCGACCATGCACGCGTGAACGAGGAGTATGAGAAACATCACCAGGCATGGGCAGCGCGCACCGACGCTGCGGTCGAGGCATTTCGCCGTTCTGCGGAATCGCTCCTCGCGCAGTCAGCGGATGCCCCCGCGACCGATCTCGTCACAGCGATCGAGCGGGCGTATGTCGCGCTCGATGAACCAACGCCGTTTCCCTGGCTGGCGAAAGCTCCTCGGACGCTTGTCGTCATCACCGACGGTGCCGATACGGTGACGCGTCGGCGCGTTCCCGCAGCAGGTTTTCCCGTCGTGCTCATCATCGTGAATGGCAATGGCCTGACCGGCGATCTCGGTCATCTCCATCCACTTCGCTTCGAGTCGGTCGACTCCATGCTGACCTACGTGACGGGAGGTCGCCATGTCTAGCCAAAGAGCGGCCGCCGTCGACGGCTTGGCCAAACTCGGTGCCATCATTCTGACCCTCGGGAATCTGCTCCTCGCCGCCATCGTCGCGGCCGAAACTGCCGTGCGCCTGCACGCGGAATTCTGTGAGAGCAACAAGGCCGCGTTGGACGATTGGCGCACGAAGCAGGCGAGCTTCGCGGGCTTCGTTCTGAAGGTGCTCTTCGCCTTCCTTGCCGATCTCTTCCTCCTGCACCCGCTGCTTGTCGCGCTCGCGCTCACGATGTTCAGCTTCTCGGCGATCGGGCTCCTCGCCTCGCTCATCACGCCCATTCTCTTCATCGTCGCCGAGTCGATCATCGCAGTGAAGTACGAACGCGCGCGGCAGTGGGAGGCACGCTTCGGCGTCAAAGGCCATGCGATGCGTTGGCTCATTCTCGGCTACGTCGTCGCGGCGATTCCCGCGATGATCGTCATCGCGCTGGGGTTTGTCTCCTCTGGCTTCATCGCCTCGCTCGGCCTTGTCGCGTTCCTCGGCCGCCAGGCGCTGAACGTCATCCTCGCGATCATTTCGTTCGTGATGCACATCCTGCTGGTGCATAGCGGCATGACTCCGCGCGAATTTGTGGATTCCCTCCTCGCGAAGCTTGGGAAACAGCGACCAGAACGTCGAGAGGGCGGCGCGCTGAACGACGCGCGGCGAAAGAGGACCGCGCTCCTGCAGGCCGCATCGCGATACGAACACGCACGTCTCGATGAGCAGGAACGCCATGGGCCGATTGCCCCGTATCCGTTCCCCGAAAGCATCCTCGCGCTCATCCGCGAAGAGCTGCCGAACTTTGGCGTGGTTGGACCCCAGGCCGTGGCACCGCTCGATGCCCCGGACAAACAGCGCCCGCTTTTTCCGGTCAATTGATGCTTGATCGAACGAGGGTCGCTGCTGTCAAGCGACCCTCACTTTCGACCGCCACCGGGACGCACGACTGGATTCGTGCGCCGCAGTGGATGCCGAAGAGCGCGTCGAAACGAACGGTTCGCACGTCTGCCGATCAGCTGCACGCTACGGCACGCGCGAGCTTTGATCGACTCTACGGAGGGAGATTAGCGACGATGAATGGGCTGCAGCCGGAGGACGCCTGCTCGATCTCTTCGCACTCCTCGCGCGCTGGCAAGAACTGCATGCGCGAAGCGATTCCTTGCAGGACAATACCTCTCCAGCTTCGCTGCGGAGGTTGAGGGAATGACGACGAATCCGACGGATGTGGTTCTCTATGTTCGCGTGTCCAGCCGCGAGCAAGCCGTGGAGGGCTTCTCGATCGAGGCGCAGCGACGCTTCCTCCTCCAACATGCGGCAGTCGCGAACTTGCGGATCGTCGCCGAGTTCAACGACGAGGAGACGGCGAAGACCCCGGGCCGCTCCGGCTTCACGGCCATGATGACCTATCTGCGCGCGCACCCGCTCGTGCGGACGGTCATCGTCGAAAAGACCGACCGGCTGCTGCGCAACTGGAAAGACTTCATCACCATCGATGATGCCGCGATCGACGTAGTGTTCGTGAAGGAAGGCACAACCTTCGGACCGAACAGCCATTCGTCGCAGCGCTTCTTGCAGTCGATCAAGGTCGGGATGGCGCGGCACTACAGCGAAAACCTGAGCGAGGAAGTGAAGAAAGGGCTGCACGAGAAATGCCGCCTCGATGGTGCGTGGCCGGCGAAGGCACACATCGGCTACATCAACTGTGGCGCGCCGTACGGCATCGATCCT
>DATLVW010000641.1:0-2805 GCA_035577085.1 Thermoanaerobaculia bacterium | reverse complement strand
GATGGTCCCTCCCGATTCGGACGACGCGATGCCTGAGGATGCTGCGCTGGCGGAGTCGCTTGCGGTTGTCGTTGCGGTCGTCGCTGTTGCTGCCGATGCAACATTCTGCACATCGCCCGGCAACGCCGGCGCGGCCTGCGTCGTTGTCGCGGGGGCAGCGTCCTTCTTCTCGCAGCCGAGCGGAAGGATCGCCAGAATCAAAATCGAAATCGTACTGATGAATGAACGCGTCATTGCTGGGTTGCTCCCACTCCAAAAGCTTCTTTGATCGCGCCGGCGGCATACCAGACGCGGAGTTGTGCGAGGTTGTGATTCAACGTTTCGGAAGCGACGGCGCGGCGCGCATCAGCGAGAGAAAGCTCCGACGTGGCGAGATCGAGCGAGGTCGATTCCTGCGCGCGATACAGCTCGAACGCTTGGGCGTACTCGGCGTCCGCAGCGGCGAGCTGTTCCTTCGCCAACTGCAGCGTCGTATCGGCGGAGTGCAGATCGGTGATGGCCTTGCGCACGTCTTCATGCGCGGCGGTCTTCGCGTCTTCTAACAGGAGTTTGGCCTGTTCCTCCCGCTCTTTCGCCGTGGCCACGCGCAGATTGACCTGGTTCGAGTCCCAGATCGGAACGCTGAAACGGAACGCGCCATATCCGTAGCGGCTGGCCGGAAACGCCGCTTTCTGATCGATATAGCCGGCGTCGAACGTGACGACTGGCAGACGGCCGCCGCGCTGTTTGAGCACTTCGAGCTCGGCGATACGGATGTTGTTCTGGGCCACGGCAACATCGGGCCGCGACGATTCGGCGCGGGTCATCAACGTCTGCTCGTCAGGCAGCGGAGCCAGCGCGTTGTCCGGTGGCGTCACGGCGATGTCTCCTGTCAGATCGAGGTCCTCGCGCAATCCGCTGACGGCTGCTTCGCGCTGCTGCTGCGCGGTTGCCAGCAATCGCTGCGATGACTTGATCGCCGTCTCGGCGCGCAGTACATCGACCTTCGTCACCTCGCCCGCTTGATAGAACGCGTTCGACTGCGAGCGCCGCTTTTCGGCGAGACCAATGTTCCGCTGTTCGATCGCGATGTTCGCGTCGGCGTTGGCGACGCCGAGGTAGTTCGAGGCCACGCGAAGGAGGATGGCATCCTCGGTCTCGTGAACGCCGAGCCTCGCGTTGACGGTGCCGATCTTGGCCTGATCGTATGCACGCTTCTCGCGCAAACCGGCATACACCGGTTGTGAAAGCACGACGCGGTAGTTCCAGTCGTTGCCCGGCAGAACGGTGCGCGCGTCGGCACCGGTGCCGAACGCGACCTCGGTGGAGTTGCGGATCGCCGAACCGGTGAACTGCACCTGCGGCAGGATCGACGACAACAGAAGCTTGCGGTTCTGGTCTGCGACTGTCGCATCGATGCGCGAGCGCTCGACCGTGTTGTTGACACGCAGGGCGCGCTCCAGCGCTTCCGGCAACGTCAGTTTCGTTTGCGCGCCGGCGGTCGCGGACGACGCCAGCAGAATCAATGTCAGTACCGCACGTTTCAATGTGAGCTCCGTTTCGGTTTCGGAATGGCGATGCCGCCGAGCAGCGTGGAGACGATCAGTTCAACATCCTCGCTCTCCGGCGGCGGCGCATCCTCGGTCAGCCGTTCGAGAACGATGGCGATGCTCCCTTCGATCAGAAAAAGCGCCAGCCGCGATGGATCGAGCACGCGCACTTCGCCCGCGTCCATGGCCGCCTTAAGCATGCCTGCGAGCCGGTCGACGCGCGCTTTGAATTGCGGCTGACACGTACGCTTCTGCCGCCGCTGCTGCGTTGCGCTCCCCTGAGTCATGCGCAGCGAGTGATAGAGCCGGAAGAACTCGCGGTTCTCACCGAAGAACGCAAACTGCGCGGTCAACAGCGACCGCAGCTTTTCCGCGAACGGCCCTTCCGCATCGAGGGCGGCATCGAGTCGTCCGTGCAACTGGCCGATCGCGGTCTCGAAGGTCTTCTCGACGAGCTCTTCGCGGTCTCGGAAGTAGAGGTAAATGGTCCCCTTTGCGACGCCCGCCTCTTCGGCGATCTCCTGCATCGTCGCCGCAGCCATTCCCTTGCGTGAGATCACGCGAATGGCCGCCTCCTGGATGGACTGGACGCGGAATTCCTGAACGATTTCTTCTTTGGATTTGGCCATGTTTTGGGGATCGCCCAGCGAGCTGACAGCGTATCCATCGCGCTGAACGAACGGTCAGTCAACCAGAATTCCGGGTCAGAGGCAAGGGATGAGTGCTCGGATTTACCGATGCGTCACAGGCGCCGGCCGAACTACGGGAGCGCGAGACGACGAATGCCTGCCACACGATCAAAGTCAGAATCAAATGTGGCAATCAATTCAATGTCGTGATTCAGCATCACGGCGGCATGCACCGCGTCACGCGCGGAGATTCCCCGATGCTTCATCAGGAGGTCGCGAGCCATGTTCGTATCCGTTAGCGTGACGTCGAAGATCATGGGACACATCGCGACGAAGAAGTTGTAAACCTCCCGTGCGACATCGAGCCTTCCCAACGCGGAATAGCGATAGAGGATCTCCTGGAGCACCTCTGTGCTGGTGCAGCCTTCGACATCGTTCCGGCGAACGGCTTCGAGAAATCGAAGCGAAGGCTCGCGGTTGGGATGCTCACGTCCCGCGACGTACATCGGAATGTTCGAATCGATAAAGACGATCACCGGCGTCCGGCCGCGATCTCGGCCAACATCTGCTGAATGTCACCGGTCGGCGCGTTCAAGGCCGCGAGCCGCGCGAGAGGATCATCAATCGAGGGTGATCGATCGCTCATC
>DATLVW010000640.1:0-13138 GCA_035577085.1 Thermoanaerobaculia bacterium | reverse complement strand
CGAACTCGTTCTCGATGAAGTACTGCTCGGCGCGCCGCTGCAGATCGAAATCGATGGTGAGGTAGACGTTGTCGCCGGCCACCGGTTCTTTGCGCGCGGGGCGGTACTCATCGAGGCGCCGGCCGTGGCTGTCGTATTGCCAGTACTGCGCGCCGTCGCGGCCGCGCAAATACTCGTCATACATCATCTCGACGCCGCGTTTGCCGAGGAGATCGCCCGACCGCAGTTCTTTGTGAGCGGCGAGGTCTTTTTCGTTGGCCTCGCCGATGAAGCCCATCACGTGCGCGGCCATGGTCGCGTACGGATAGTTGCGGCGCTGCACCGGCTCGACGTCGAGCTCGGGAAACGCGATGGCCTGGGCCTGGATCGAAGCGACCTGTGTCATCGACAGATCTTCCGCGACGGGAATGGGCCGCGCGTTGGGAATGGCTTTCCCTTTTTCGAATCGGGCCTCGATCTCCTGCGTGGGCACGCCGAGAACCTGAGCGAGGAATGCCACCAGCTTGTCGCGATGCGACGGATCGTTCTTGATGATCGGACGCATGACCACGCGATCGAGCGACAGGGAGTAGGCCGGCTGGTTGTCGGCGAGGATTTTCTGTCCGCTGCGGTCGAGGATCAGACCGCGCTTCGCCGGCGTGACGAGCTCGCGAAGGGCGTTGGCCTCCGAAAGGTTCCGATACTTCTCCGCCTGCACGCCCTGCACGACCCAGAACGAGCCCGCCAGAAACACGAACACGATCACGATCGCCCAAAGGAGCGCATTGATGCGGAAAGTCAGGAACTTCTGGTCATCTCGGTAGACGCGCATGGTTTGTTGCGGGAGTCGGGTGTCGGGTGTCGGAGCGGAATTAATCTCTATTATCGGTCATCGGTCCTGTGGTTGCCGAAGCAAAGGCAACCACAGAGACACAGAGAACACAGAGGGATCTCTGTGACCTCTGTGCCTCTGTGGTGAGGTTTTCCGCCCAAAATCAATGGCCGAGGTTCGGGTTCGAGCCTGATGCTGCCGCGGGCGCTTTCTTGACCTGGCCGGGGACGGGCGCTTGTCCTTCCTTGATGGCCTGAAGCGTGTCGGGGTTCGAGAGATCGAGGTTGGCGTTCAGGACCTGCTCGCGGAAGCGCGATTCGTACAACAGCTTGGCCAGCGGCGCGGCGTCGACACCGCCGTGGCCTCCGTGCTCGACGAAGACGACGACGACCATCTGCGGATTGTCTTTCGGCGCGAACGACGCGAACCACGCGTGATCCTTGTATTTGTAGGGCAACCCTTCGGTCTTCACCCAGCCATGCTGCGCGATGACCTGGACCGTGCCGGTCTTGCCGGAGACGTTCAAACCTTCGATGCGGGCGTTGCCGCCGGTGCCGCCTTCTTCGTTGACGACTTTCCAGAGACCGAGCTTGACGGTCTCGAGTGCTCTTGGAGCCAGCGTGACCTTGTGCAGCACTTCGCTCGCGACCTGCAGGCGCTCGACGTGGCCGTCGGGATCGACCTTCTCGATCATCTTTACGACGTGGGGGCGGTAGACCGTACCGCCGTTCGAGATGGCCGCCATCATGTTTGCGACCTGAAGTGGCGTGACGAGGAGCGGCCCCTGACCGATGGCGACCGAGATCGTCTCCGACGGATACCACTTGCGGTGCTGTTTAACCGTCGCCCAATCCGTGGAGGGAACGAGGCCGGCCTTCTCGCCGTCGAGATCGATGCGAGAGATTTCGCCGAAGGTGAGCTTGTGCGCGTATTCAGAGATCCTGTCGACACCGAGCCGCGCGCCGACGTTGAAGAAGAAGATGTCGCACGAGACTTTCAGAGCGTTGGCGACGCTCACGTCGCCGTGGCCATTCTTGTTGTAGCAACGGAAACGGCGTCCGAAAAACACGCCGCTGCCGCTGCAGAAGAAGGATGTCGACGTATCGATCGCACCTTCGGACAGACCCGCCATGGCCATGACCGCTTTGAAGACGGATCCCGGCGAATAGAGACCCTGGATGGCGCGATTCAGCTCGACCTTGAACGGATTCGACGCGATCGTTCGCCAGACTTCCGGCGTGAAGCGGCGCGAGTAGACATTGGGGTTGAAGGCGGGCGAGGAGACCATGGCCAGGACCTCGCCGTTGCGCGGATCGAGCGCCACCGCGGAGCCGACGAACTCGTTCTCGATGAAGTACTGCTCGGCGCGCCGCTGCAGATCGAAATCGATGGTGAGGTAGACGTTGTCGCCGGCCACCGGTTCTTTGCGCGCGGGGCGGTACTCATCGAGGCGCCGGCCGTGACTGTCGTACTGCCAATATTGCGCGCCGTCGCGGCCGCGCAGATACTCGTCATACATCATTTCGACGCCGCGTTTGCCGAGGAGATCGCCCGACCGCAGTTCTTTGTGCGCAGCGAGGTCCTTCTCGTTCGCCTCGCCGATGAAACCCATCACGTGCGCGGCCATGGTCGCGTAGGGATAGTTGCGGCGCTGCACCGGCTCGACATCGAGCTCGGGAAACGCAATCGCCTGGGCCTGGATCGAGGCGACCTGCGTCATCGACAGATCTTCCGCGACCGGAATGGGCCGCGCGTTAGGAATGGCCTTCCCTTTTTCGAATCGGGCCTCGATCTCCTGCGTGGGCACGCCAAGAACCTGAGCGAGGAATGCCACCAGCTTGTCGCGATGCGACGGATCGTTCTTGATGATCGGACGCATGACCACGCGATCGAGCGACAGGGAGTAGGCCGGCTGGTTGTCGGCGAGAATTTTCTGCCCGCTGCGGTCGAGGATCAGTCCGCGTTTCGCCGGCGTGACCAGCTCACGAAGGGCGTTGGCCTCCGAAAGGTTCCGATACTTCTCCGCCTGCACGCCCTGCACGACCCAGAACGAGCCCGCCAGAAACACGAACACGATCACGATCGCCCAGAGGAGCGCATTGATGCGGAAGGTCAGGAACTTCTGGTCATCTCGGTAGACGCGCATGGTTTGATTGCAGGGGGTCGGGAGTCGGGTGTCGGGTGTCGGAGTGGGTCGATCTCTATTATCGGGTATCGGTTGTCGGCGATCGGTCTTGCATATAGCAGGCCTTGCTCCGACCCCCGACCCCCGAAAACCGACCCCCGCGCAAAACTACCACCCTGTCGGCCTCCTCGTTGCGTCGATCGGCTCTTCCCGCAGAAACAGGGTCAGCAATAGATAGACGATCATGCCGAAGAGACAGGTGAAGACCGTCTTCACGATCATTCCCTGTTCGAACATCTCCACTTTCTGTTTGAGGAGGATGTTCACGAGGATGTAGATCACCAACTCGTTCACGATCACGGCGCCGATCAGGCAGGCGCCGAACGCCAGCGTGCCGCGCAGCACGAGGCGGGAGTTGATGTAGGCCACGGCGTAGGCGCAAACGGTGAGGGCGAAGGCGTGGAGTCCGAACATCGCGCCGGAGTAGGCGTCCTGCACCAGCCCCGCGATGACGCCGGCGATGATCGCGCCGAAGACGTTGCCGCCCATCGAGTAGTAGACGACGAGGATGACGTACGGGTTGAAGAACGCCAGCGCGTTCGGGAAGAAGCTGTCGAGCAGCGAATGGAGCGTCAGAGCGATCAGGAGTCCGACCGCGAATCGAAGCCACCTCAAGGTGTGTACCTCACCACATCATTCGGGATTTTGCGTGTGTGCAGAACGATTACTTCCTCGATCGAGCCGAAGTCGATGGAGGGACGGACGACGATGGTCTTGAAGAGGTCCTGCCCCTTCTCCGCCTTTGTCACGACTCCGACCGGGATTCCTTTCGGATAGATGCCGTCGATGCCCGCGGTCATGACGACGTCGCCGAGCCTGACGTCGGCCAGCGAAGGGATGTCGTATAGCTGCGTGCCTGCCGCGCTATCACCGCGCAGGACGCCCTGCCGGCGGGTCCGGTCGATGAGAACGCCGACCGAGGAGTTTCCGTCGGTGATCAATTGCACTTTGGCCATGTCCTTCGTCGTCAATACAACGCGGCCAATCAGCCCGTTGGCATTGACGACGGCGTCGTTGACCTCGATGCCGCTGTTCGATCCGCGGTCGAGGATGATCGATTTGAAGCGCCCGGAGATGTCGAGCATGACCGGTTGGGCCATCGTCGTCGGCATCGTGAACTCTTCCGAATAGCCGAGGAGGCTGCGCAGGCGGCGCAGGTCGCCTTCGGACTGGCGAAGGCGAAGGTTTTCGGTCGTCAGCTCATCGATCTGCCGGTGAAGCTGCAGGTTCTCACCGACCGAGCGCCGCATGTCGAGATAGCCGTGGTAGATGTCCGACATCGACTGGCCGGCCCAGTTCACTGTCTTCGGGATCGGCGCGAAGAGGATCATGACGCTGCGCTCGAACATCGTGCGGGTCTCGCCGATGTAGCGCGTCCTGCTGCTCAGGCTCATGAGAAAAAAGAGCAGCGCCAGGACGACGATGAACAGCAGCGTCGGGCGCCGTGGGATTACGTCAGCGGGTGCGGCCATGGTTCGTGCGCGTTATGGAGCAGATTCTGGGCCATGGGTGTGGGGAGAGGGTGTGGGGAGTGGGGGGTGGGGTGTGGGAGAGAAACGGAGCCGGATTCGTGATGAGCTCTGATCTTCGGCGCTCTTCGACTCCCGACTCCCGACCCCCGGTGCTCCAAGAAGGCTGTCGGTGAAACGAAGGTCGATCGCCGTTTGACTCCCACTCCCCACCCCCAACTCCCCACTCCCCGTTACTCAATCGAAATCTTCCGCAGCAGGTTGAAGTCGGTCAGCATCTGGCCGGTGCCGAGTGCTACGCAGGCCAGAGGATCTTCCGCCAGCGTCACGGGAAGGCCGGTCTCTTCGCGCAAACGCTTGTCGAGATTCTTGAGCATCGATCCGCCGCCGGCGATGATGATGCCCTTGTCCATGATGTCGGCGGAGAGCTCGGGCGGCGTGCGCTCGAGCGCGACGCGCACGGCTTCGACGATCGTGGCCACCGTTTCGGAGAGCGCTTCGCGGATCTCTTCATCGCTGACGACGAGGGTTTTGGGAACGCCTTCGACGAGATCGCGGCCCTTGATCTCCATCGTCATCTCTTCGTCGAGCGGGAAGGCGGAGCCGATCTCCATCTTGATCTGCTCGGCGGTACGTTCGCCGATGAGGAGGTTGTACTTGCGTTTGATGTACTGAATGATCGCGTCGTCCATCTCGTTGCCGGCGACGCGCACCGAGCGCGAGTAGACGATACCCGCCAGCGAGATGACGGCGACGTCCGTGGTGCCGCCGCCGATGTCGACGATCATGTTGCCGGTCGGATCGGTGATCGGCAGTCCGGCCCCGATCGCCGCCGCCATCGCCTGCTCGATCAAATACACCTCGGTCGCGCCCGCGCGCAGGGCCGAGTCTTTGACGGCGCGTTTTTCGACCTGCGTGATCTCCGAGGGGACGGAGATGACGATGCGAGGCTTGACGAGGAAGCGCCGGCCGTGTGCCTTCTCGATGAAGTACTTGATCATCTTCTCCGTAACTTCGAAGTCGGCGATCACGCCATCCTTCATCGGGCGGATGGCCACGATGTTGCCCGGCGTACGGCCGAGCATTTCCTTCGCTTCCTTGCCGACCGCCTCGACGTTGTTGTTGATCTTGTTGACCGCGACGATCGAGGGTTCGCGGACGACGATGCCTTTGTTCTTCGCGTAGACGAGCGTGTTCGCTGTTCCCAGATCGATCGCCAGATCGTTCGAGAACATCGAGAGCAGCGATTTGAGAGCCATTTTCTAGATCTTGTCCTTTTTGAACGTTTGGGAGGCTTGGTGCAAGAGCGTTGCCCTGGTTTCGGGGGGTGGGGTGTAGGGAGTGGGGAGTGGGAGAAACGATGACTGCGAATTGCTCATTTGCTCCCACACCCCACACCCTACACTCCACTGCCTATTATTGCTTTGGTCGCGGATCGGGAGTCGGGAGTCGGGAGTCGGAGCGCAAACGTTGCCAGTGCTCTCCGACTCCCGACCCCCGATCTGCGACTCCCGCGAACCTATTCTTCCACGTGCACCGTCTCGGATTGCCGGGTTTGTTTGCCTGCTGCGTTGGTTGCTTTGATGACGACCAGATTGGTTCCGACCTTGTTGAAACTGACTAGTTTCTTGAAGTGACCGTTTCCTTCGACGTCGGCGTCTTCGTCATTGATGAGGACCGTTGCGCCCGGGTCTGTGTCCCCTTCGATCATGAAGAAGGGTCCGCCAATCGAGTAGGGACGCTTGAGCAGCAGCCGTGGTGCCGGAGCATCCAGGGCCGGCGTCCCTTCGTGACCCGGGCCGTTGACGCGGAAGCGTCGGAATGCGGAGAACGGGCCGGTGTCGCCTCCCGCTTCCGTTGCTGCCACGCGCCAGTAGAAGGCACCCTCGGCGGTCACTTGCGCCGAGGCGGTGGTTTTCTGGCGTGTCGAGTTGATCTCCAGAGAGGTGAAAAGGCGCGAACGGGAGACTTGCAGGACGTAGCCGGCGGCACCCGGTACCGCTTCCCACGAGAACTGGACGCGCGAATCGGCGGTGACCAGAAAGACCTGGTTGTCGGATGGCGTGAGGAGCGCGGGAGGCATAGGAAGCTTGCGCACCGCAGAAAGTGCTCCCTGCGGCGTGGCGGTGACCTTGTCGCCGACGGCGAGTTTCACTGCCGCGCTGCCATCGGACGGGGCGATCGAGGCCGATCCCTTTTCCGAAAGGACGGCGGTCGTCTTCTGCTCGTCGACTCCGACTTGCGTCGTCGACTCGGAGTCGATGGTGACCTGGCTGCCGGGCGTGCGGACGCTCGAAGCGTCGTCGGTCGTCGCTACTTCGACCGAGCCGACCTGCATCTGCACGGAGTTGTTCTTCCGGCTGGTCGCGGCATTGAACTGCGAGTAGATCTCGAGGAGCGCGTTCGGTCCGATCGTGTAGAGCGAACCGTTCGAAAAGATGAGCTCCGCGGAAGCGCTGCGTCCCGTCTTCACCCAGTCGCCGTTGAAGAGAGGTGTGCGCGTCTCCGCCGCACTCCAGTCGCTCGTCGACGACTTCTGGAACTGCACGTCGCCTTCGACGGTGAGGAACTGCGCGTCGTTGTCCGCGCCTCCTTTTCCGCTGAGCGCGGCCCTGCTGAAGGTCTGCGACTCCACCGCGGCGCTCTCGGCGTCGGGGTAGTTGCCGGCGGCGAGCTTCGTCCCGGCTTCGTCGAGCTTGTGCTGCGCGCGATCGAAATCGCTGCGATGCATCGGAAAGTCTTTGGACGCTGCGAGTGTGTTGAGCGCCTGCCTGGCCTCGGCGATCGCCGCTTCAGCCGAGCTGCGCGGATTACGTTTCTGGTTGGTGTAGTACCACCACGCTCCGCCGCCGAGAAGCACGACGAGAATCACGATCCCGATCTGCTTGAGCCGCTCGATGGAAACCAGATACCAATCGATCGCGGGTTCGGAGCTCTGCTTCTTCTTTTTAGCCATCGAGACGAGTCGAAGTTTATAGCACGCCCAGAGGCACAGTTTGCTCCGGGAGGCGGGAATAGCTACACTGCCGCGTTTTTTACGGATTCACGCGATCGCCCGGCTGGAGGTGTCCCGCGCCGCGGTTGCCATCCAAATCAAGTCAAAACAGAGGTTCGTCCCGATGCTCAAGTTGATGCGCGATAGCTTTCAGCACCTCAAATGGATCCTGGTCGCCATTGTTGCGGTCTTCATCCTCTTCATCTTCGTCGACTGGGGCGCTGGCGGTGCCGGCAACGGTGGCGGAATCGACCAGCGTGCATACGCCGCCCGCGTGAACGGGGAGACGATCTCGTACCGCGAGTTCGATCGCGCTCTTTACTACACCGAAAAGAACTACGAGCAGGTCTACCATCAGCCGCTCACGCCGGACCAGGTTCAACAGTTGGGGCTGCAGAAGCAGGTGCTCGACTCGCTGATCGATCAGCATCTTCTCCTCCAGCAGGCCCGCCGTCTTCACCTCAGTGCATCAGCCGAGGAAGTGCGGAAGAAGATTCTGGATCTGCCCACGCTCAATCCCGACGGCAAGTTTGTCGGCGCGGAGATCTACACGCGCTACGTAACGATGATGGGTTACCAGTCACCGGCCGAGTTCGAAGAGGAGCTTGCCCGCGAGATCACGCTCGCGAAGATGGAGAGCGCCATTCAGAACTCGATCATCATCTCGCCGAAGTCAGCCGACGACGAGTATCGCCGCACCAGCGAAACCGCGAGGATCAAGTACGTCCTCTATCCCGCGGCCAAGGAAGCGGCCAATGTCACCGTCACGCCGGCCGAGGTGCAGCAGTACTACACCACCCACCAGTCGCAATACACGCACGGCGAACAGCGCGCAGCCAAGTACCTGATCGCCGACTACGCCAAGGTGCGGGCATCGATCAATCCCAGCGACGCCGAGGTGCACAAGATTTACGACCAGCGCCATGAGGAGTTCAAGGCTCCCGAGGGCGCACACATTCTTCATATCCTCATCAAGGTCGATCAGGGTGCTCCCGCGCCGGTCGATCAGGCCGCCAAAGCCAAGGCCGACGACATCGTTCGCCAACTTCGCGCAGGCGCAGACTTCGGAAAGCTGGCGAAAGAAAACTCAGGCGATCCCTCCTCCGCTGGCAAGGGCGGTGACATGGGCTGGGTCGACAAGGGCACGACGGTCGAGCCGTTCGACAAGGCCGCCTTCACGATGCCGCTGAACACGATCAGCGATCCGATCCACTCCGTCGAGTTTGGCTACCACATCATCAAAGTGCTGGAGCGGCGTCCGCCGGGATACCACACGTTCGAAGAAGTGCGCGACCGGTTGCGTGGCTTGACGATCGATCAGCAGGCGAAGGACCGCGCCCGCGATGAGATCACCAGCATCGCCGCGCGCCTCAAAGAGAGCAAGCCGAAGAGTGCCCCCGAGTTCACGGCGCTGGCCAGCGGGGACGTGGCTTCGAATGACACGCAGTGGTTCGGCAAGGCCGATCCGATTCCGGGAATGGGAAACAATCCGGCGTTCGCGAGCTGGGCCTTCGCGGCCAAGCAGAACGACGTCGGCGACATCATCGGCACGCAGCGCGGTCCGGCCATTCCGTTCCTCTACAACATCCGCTCGGCCGGCGTTTCGCCGCTCGACGAAGTGCGCGCCAAGGTTGAGAACGACGCAAAGATGGAGAAGGCGCGGATGCTCGGGCAGCAGGCGCTGGCGAAGGAGCTGCCTGCCCCGACCGTGGATCTGGCCGCCACCAAGCTCGGCCTTGCCTCCGCGGAAACCTCGGTCAACCGGCAGGGCTTCGTGACCGGGTTCACCGGCGATACGTCGGCGCTCGTCAATGCGGCGATGACCGCTCCCGTGGGTCAGGTGAAGGGCCCGGTCATGACCGGCGACGGTGCCGTGATCTTCCAGGTCCTCGAGCAGAAGAAGGTTGATCCCGCCACGCTCGCGCAGAACCGTGGCCAGTACATGGAGAACTTGCGGCAGCAGGAGTCACGGAACCTCCGCGCCACGATGCTCCAGGTCCTGCGCAAAGCAGCATCGATCGACATCAACAAGAAGGTCACCGAACAGCAGACGCCTTCGCAGCAGTCCAGCTAGGCAGGAAGGGGTCAGGTCGAAACCGGGAGTCGGTTATCGGGAGTCGGGGGTCGGAGCGAAAGCTTCGCCAGTTGATTCTCGGACTTCCGACCCCCGATAACCGACGCCCGGTGTGATCGAACATGACTGAAATCGCCGAACGTTGGGCCGAGCCCGCCATCCGGGTGTTGATGATGCCGCGCGACACGAACGCGCAGGGCACGATCTTCGGTGGCGTGATCCTCAGCTACATCGACCAGGCCGGTGCGATCGAAGCACGCCGCCAGGGCTCGCGGCTGATGCTGACCGTGTCGATGGACAAGATCGTCTTTCACCAGCCGGTCTTCGTCGGTGACCTCATCAGCTTCTGGACCGAGACCCTCCGCATCGGTAGAACCTCGATCACGGTCAAAGTCGTCTGCGAAGCGATTCGAGGCACTGATCCGCAGAAGAAAGTCCTCGTCACCGAGGCGCAGGTGGTCTACGTGAACGTGGGCGAGGACAAGAAGCCGGTGCCGATCGAGCGTGTCGCCAACGCGCTGAGCCGTTGAGGCGATTTGACCACTTCCTTCGATCCCTGAAATTGGGTCGGGACCAATTTCGGTACTGGTTTCGACTCGTGAAATTAGGTCGGGACCAATTTCGGTAGTCGTTTTGACTCCTGAAATTGGGTCGGGACCAATTTCGGTAGGCTTTTGACCTTCCTGAAATGAGGTCGGGACCAATTTCGGTAGGCTCTTGACCTTCCTGAAATTGGGTCGGGACCAATTTCGGTAGTCGTTTTGACTACTGAAATTAGGTCGGGACCAATTTCGGTGGTCGTTTTGACTACTGAAATTAGGCCGGGACCAATTTCGGTGGTCATTTTGACACCTGAAATTGGGTTGGGACCAATTTCGGTAGTCGTTCTGGCTCGTGAAACTAGGTCGGGACCAATTTCGGTAGTCGTTTTGGCTCCTGAACTTGGGTCAGGACCAATTTCGGTTCGCACTCTCCAGACCTTGCAGCACCGCGCCGCCGCCAATCCCCCGCGAGTGTGCAGCAGCACAGCTAACTAACTACCGCGGCGTAACGATTGAGGCCCCGGTGTTGCCGGGCGTGCCGTGACCCCCTCCGCGTACATTCGCTTTCCGTAGTAGACCGTGAATGTCACGGCATCACCTACGTTGAATGGCTTCGGCGGCGGATCGGGTGAGAACTGGAAGTACACCGGGCCTTCCGGCCCCTTGATCCATCCCTCCCGCGCCTTCGGATCAAGTTTGGTGATCGTGCCGATTACATCCGCCTTTGTTCGTGCTTCCGGGCGGCGGAGTTGGCCGAGCGGTGTCTTGCTGACGACGTCCGGTGTGAATGGGGGTTGGTCTTGAACCCAGGGGTTATGGCCGACCTGGATTACCTCGGGCCCGATGCGGAGGGAAGGCTGAATACTCTGAAGATCGATGCCGGCGCGCATGAGCGCAAACGCGACGAGCTTGACATCGTTCTCCGGCACGCGGGCTCCGTACCAGATGCCATTCGTCTCACGGGGATTGCTCGCGGTTCTCTCGCTCACGTCCTCGAAGCCCAGGTCCTTGAGTGCGTTGACGAGTTTCGGTGAGTCCGTCGCCTTCTTGAAGTACTGGATCCTCGTGTTGGAGTGTTGCTCCGGGGAAGTGGTTGCCGTGATCGCGGAGATATGGGCAAGAGCCTCGAAGCTCTGGCGAACTTTTCGTGCATCCTCTGGCTTCTGCTTGTCAATCGCGAACGCCTGAAGCGCGACGACCTGCGAGGTAACGACCTGTTTCTGAAGGGACTCTTCGGACTCTTTGTGCTTCTTGTTTTCCGCCTCGTGCGCCGTGGTGACGCTTCGATGATAGATGATTCCGATGAGAACCAATGCGAGAATCAGGGCCACGGAAAGCAACGCAATCGCCCGGGCATAGCGAGCCTGGGTCCGAGCCTTCTCCAACACCTCATCGAGTTGGCGCTTTTGCTCGGCGGCTTGCGCGTCCGCGCTTTTCTTAAGAAACGCCATCGCCTCGTTGAAGCCTGGTGCGTACCTCTCTGCCCAGCAGGCTTCCGGTTTTTCGTCGTTCAGCCAGGCCAGCGCTCCCGCCAGGTCCGGGCCGGTCCAGAGACTCGCTTTTCCCTCGGCCTCCAGTGAAGCGGTCTCGCTCAACCGGTGGTACGTTCCCGCCGAGCGTGCCTCCTCTTCGGTCCAGACCCGCAGGCGGTCCCACACGCGCATCAGGCTCTCGTGGGAGATATCAATGACCGTATCGGCCTTCAGAGCCTCGCCGAATGGAGGCATGAGGAAGGAGCGGCTGGGCTTACGGAAGACGTCGACGACAGCGGTCAGCTCTTCGATCGTGGCACCCGTCAGTTTGCAGAGTGTGTCCACCTTCGTAGGTCGCCGCACGCCGCGGGCATCGCTGGCCTTGTCGGTAATCGCCTTGAAGAGCTTCTCGCAGATTTCCCGCTCCCTCGGCGTGCTTAGCTCCGCATAGGCCTTTTCCGCGTGCTGATCCAGCGCGCCGGCCATCGTGCCGATCTTCTCGTAGTGCTGCAGGGTCAGCGGCCCTTTGCTGCCCTCGCGTTCCCACTGCCGCCAGGTGCGGTTGAGAGCATGCTGCAGGATCGAAAGCTGATCGGGATTCGCGCCGACGTCGTTGACCAGACGCGTGAGCAGGACCGGATCGATCTCCGCGCCGCCCACTCCGACAGGACCGGCGATGGCGCGTCTGCGCTCGTCACGAGTCATCCGAGGCACGAGGTACTGGCCGCCGTTGATCGCCTCCGGCAGTCCGTAGAACTGCGCGCACTCGCCGAGAAAATCGGAGCGCATCGTGAGCGTGACGTAGATGGGCTGGTCCTTATGCTCGCGCACTGCCAGGAGGAGGTTGACGAACGCCGCGGCCTGATCGGCGAGATCGTTGCGCGCGTTGGTTCCGATTGCGCTCTGCTCCTGAAATCGAAAAAGCTCTTCGAACTGGTCAGCCACCAGTAGCAGATTCGTTCCCTGGGGCAGGCGGGCCTGCTGGAAAACATCCAGCAACCCAAGTTTGCTCATGCGAAGGCTCGACTCGATGATCTCGCTTTGGCTGAAAGGACCTTCCGCCGCATCGCTGTAGAGCGCACCCTCTTTCGCCAGCGCTTCCGCCATCGCGCAGATCGGATTGTTCCCCGGCCGGAACTGGGCGATGCGCCACGACGTGCCCGCGCGCGCCATCATTCCGCGATGAAGGGCCGGGCGCAGGCCGCAGTTCACGAGCGACGACTTCCCCGATCCGGACGTTCCAACCACAACAAGAAAATGCGATGCGGCAAGCGTGTCGACCATGGCGTCGACCTGCGATTCGCGTCCGAAAAAGAGGTGTTCCTCTTCCTCCTGGAATGGCCGCAGGCCGGGGAACGGATTCGTCGACATCACTTCAGTCCCAGCGCCTGGGCCAGAGCCGCGATGGCCTGCTCCTCGGGAGCGCTCATTGCGTCGATGACGCCGGTCTCGGTTTGAAGGAGAAACTGCTTCTTGCTCGTCGCGGGCCCGGCGACGTACGTGATCGTCTTCGGCGGGTTGTCGCGACGTGCGCCCTCGTTCTTGCGGATGTCACTCTGCTGGTAGGCGCGCCAGGTGTCATCGCCGGCG
>DATLVW010000639.1:0-3065 GCA_035577085.1 Thermoanaerobaculia bacterium | reverse complement strand
CCGAGTTCCTCACCGAAACCCGCGGCACCGGCTTGCTGTACCACACGTTCCTCGAGTACGGCCCGTACCGTGGCGAGATCGCCGGCCGCAACCGCGGGGCGTTGATCAGCAAGGAAGCCGGCGACACGACCGCCTACGCGATCGAGCCACTCCAGGAGCGCACAGTTCTCTTCATCGCGCCCGGCCTCAAAGTCTACGGCGGCCAGATCGTCGGCGAAAACTCCCGCGACGCCGACATGGTCGTCCAGGTCTGCCGCAAGAAGCACCTCACGAACATGCGCGCCAGCGGCTCCGACATGGCCGTCCAGCTCACGCCGCCGAAGATCATGACGCTCGAGCAATGCCTCGAATGGATTGAAGACGACGAGCTGGTCGAAGTAACCCCGCAATCAATCCGCATCCGCAAACGCATCCTCGATCACTCGATGCGAGTAGTGGCGCAGAAGAAGATCGCGGCGGGGAGCTCGTAGGCGGCCACACAGTCGATTCTGCCGGTGAGACCCAATCCGCAGATGACGCAGATATTCACAGATTGAACGGTACTCAATCTGCGTCTTCTATCTGCGTCATCTGCGGACTAACTTCGCTGGCAGGATGGTGAACCGTCCCACACCCAGCGGCCGGTAGACGCTGAAATCGCGGCGGTCGAGAGTGAAGATGCGTTTGATTTTCTCGCGCTCGGCGGTTCGGACCAGGGCGGCGTCGGCGAGGTCCATCGGGAGGTCGCGGTACTTCTCCATCAGCTCGCGCATGCGGCGGGCGTCGTTGATGTTCAGGTAGTGCAGGTCGATCGTCCCGCGCTCGATCATCTCCCATAGCGCGCGTTGCGCACGCCATGACCACCGCAGCAAATACATGGCCTCGGTGAATGCGGGCCACACGGTGACGAGCGGTTCGGTGATGCTTTCGAGAGTTGTGCGGCAGATCTCGTGATGATTGTCGCTGGCGCTGATGAGGGCAACCATCGGGCCGGCGTCGATGAGGATCATTTCCGGCGTCCGGCTTTCTCTCGCAGGATCGCCGCGAACTGATCACCGCTCCCTTCCGACAGGTTGGGCGGAAGACCGGTCACGGAGCCGATGAGATCGGAGATGTCATCGTACGGGCGGCTGATCGTCTTCCGGTCATCTTCGACGATGCCAGCCACCGCGTCGCGGATGACGTCGGAGACAGTCCTTCTCTTCCGCTTCGCCAGAAGGCGCACGCTGCGTTCTTCATCCGCGCTCAACCTCACGCTGATCGTCGTTTTGTTCTGTGTGTCGCGCATGACAGAAGTGTAATACAAAACTAGCGCCATCCGCAAGTGACGGAGAATTCATCGATGAACCCGCCTTCCATCTGCGTCATCTGCGGATGGTCCCTGCGTTTCTTCAGTCGAATTGATACAGTGGGACCCCTATGTCGGACGCTCCCACCTTCGCTTCTCTTGGTCTTTCCACTCCACTCCTCGAAACACTGACGCAGCTTGGATATGAGGCGCCGACGCCGATTCAGGCGCGGACGATCCCGGCGCTGCTGAAGGGACGCGATCTCATCGGGCAGGCCCAGACGGGCACAGGAAAGACGGCCGCGTTCGCGCTTCCGATTCTCCAGCAACTCGATCTGAGCAGCCGCGTCACCCAGGCGCTGGTGCTTGCGCCTACGCGCGAGCTGGCTGTGCAGGTCTCCGAGGCGATGCATACGTACGCGAAGAAACTGGAGGGCGTTACCGTCCTTCCCGTTTACGGCGGTGCGCCGATTTTCGGGCAGATGAAGCATCTGCAGCGCGGCGCGCACGTCGTCGTCGGCACGCCCGGACGGCTCATCGATCATCTCGACCGCGGCACGCTCAGCCTCGAACACGTGCGCATGATCGTGCTCGATGAAGCGGACGAGATGCTGAAGATGGGCTTCATCGATGAAGTGGAACGGATGCTTTCGCTCGTTCCAAAGCCGAGGCAGGTGGCACTCTTTTCGGCGACGATGCCGGAGCCGATCGCGCGCATCGCCCAGAAGCATCTCGTCAATCCTGAGCGCGTCGAGATCGAACATCACACCATTGCCGGACCCGACATCGAGCAGCGCTTTCTCAATCTGGCCGAGGGACAGAAGCTCGAAGTGCTGACGCAGATGCTCGAGCTCGAGGAAGCGGACGCGGTCCTCATCTTCCGGCGCACGAAAAACGGCGCGGCGGAGCTGGCGGAAAAACTCGGCGGACGCGGATTCGTCGCCGAGGCGATGCATGGCGATATGAAGCAAGCCGAGCGCGAGAGCGTCATCCGCAGATTGCGCGCCGGCAAGCTCGACATCGTCGTTGCTACCGACGTCGCCGCGCGCGGGCTCGACGTCGAGCAGATCACGCACGTCGTCAACTACGACATTCCGAACGACGTCGAGGCGTACGTGCATCGCATCGGGCGCACCGGACGGGCCGGCCGCAGCGGCGTCGCGACGTTGTTCATCACGCCGAGGGAACGGCGGATGATGCGCGAGATCGAGCGATTCACCGGCACGCAAATCAAGCCTATGAAGATGCCATCGCGCGCAGACGTCGCCGCGCGGCGCATTGCTGTTTTCAAAGAGTCGCTGCGCAAAGAGTTGCAGGCGGGCGATCTCGATCTCTACGTCGAGGTGGTCACGCAGCTCGCCGAGGAAGGGCCGTTCGATATGGCCGATGTCGCCGCCGCGGCATCGCGGATCGCACACGGAACGCGGGCTGTTGCTGCGCCAGCCGAGGCGGTGAAGCGGGAAGCGCCGGCCACGGCCTCTTCACCGCGCGACGATGACGAAGATGCGAAGGTCCGCCTGTCGATGGCATTGGGCAAGCGCGATGGTATCCGTCCCGCGGATGTCGTGGGATCGATCGCGAACGAGGCGGGCATTCCCGGCAGCGACATCGGCCCGATCGAGATCCGCGACGAGATCACATACGTCACGATCCCCGCTCGTCATCGCGAGATCGTGCTGGCGAAACTCGGCAGCGCACATTTTCGCGGGAAGCCGGTGAATCTGCGGGTCGCTGGCGGCGAATCCCCTTCACGCGAACGTCCTCGCTATGACCGCGAACGTCCCACTCCCCGTCCCGC
>DATLVW010000638.1:0-3096 GCA_035577085.1 Thermoanaerobaculia bacterium | reverse complement strand
GTCGCGCGGGATGAATCCGCCCGCGCAGAACGTCGCGATCGGGAAACAGGTCTTTTTGATGATGCGCTGCACGCAGTGCCACGGAACGACCCCCGTCAACCCCGAGAATCCGCCGGTGCCGAACACGGCTGACTCGACCTCGCTCGCGCCGAACCTCACGCTCGCGCGGATGCGCCTGCGACACGAATGGATCTCCGATTGGATCCGCCGCCCGAACGAGATGATCAACGGCACACGCATGCCGACGAACTTCCCGCGCGACGCCGCGACCGGAGGTTTCCAGTCGCCGCTGGCGATGGCCATCGACACGCCGCCGTTTGCCCAATACAAAGCGACGCTGCTGCCACTCTTCAACAACGACGCGAACGAATTGAAGCGCACGATGGGTGACGCGGTCGCTCTGACCGACTATCTGCGCGATTACATCTGGAGCATCGGCATCACCCAGATGCGGACTGCGGCCCCGGGCGAGACTGTTCCGGCGATCGCCATGCCGCAGCCGTCGCTGCCGCCGCCAACGGCGCCGGCATTGAAGTCAACTCGCAATCAGCGTGGCGTCGCCGGCAACAGCGGCGGCCCCGGACGTTAGACAGGAGACAGACCATGAAGAAGTTCGTATCACTGCTGTTCGCAACGACACTCGTTTTCTCGATTGCCTGCGGCAAGGGCAAAGAAGCATCGAAAGAAGATCAGGGCGAGGATGATGAGACGCAGACGGCGACCGCTGCCACGAACACGGCCTCGACCGCAGCAGCCGCAGCGCCGGCCGCCGCGGTTTCTGCCGACGCAGCGACGCTCACCGGAACGGTGAAGTTCGAGGGCGCCGCGCCGAAGATGGCGAGCATTCAGATGTCGGCCGATCCGTACTGCCAGTCGCAGCACGGCAGCGCTCCAGCGATGGAAGAGGACTCGGTTGTCGGCCCCGCCGGCGAGCTCGCCAATGTCTTCGTCTACATCAAGGACATCAAAGGCAATTTCCCCGCGCCGACGACAGCGGTGACCATCGACCAGAAGGGCTGCCAGTACCACCCGCACGTCAACGCCGTCATGGTTGGACAGCCGCTGGACATCAAGAACGACGACAACACGCTGCACAACATCCACGCCTTGCCAGTCGTCAACTCTCAGTTCAATGAAGGCCAGCCGGTGCAGGGAATGGTCTCTACGAAGAAACTCGACAAGGCCGAAATGACGCCGTTCAAGATCAAGTGCGACGTTCACGGCTGGATGAAGTCGTACATGGCCGTCATGCCGCATCCGTTCTATGCGGTGTCACAGACCAACGGCACGTTCACGATCCCCAATCTCCCGCCGGGTTCCTACACGGTGGTGGCGTGGCACGAGAAGTATGGTCAGCAGGAGCAGCAAATCACCGTCGGCGCGAAAGAGTCGAAGGCGATGAGTTTCACGTTCAAGGGATAACGCGCGTAACTACGAGCCAGCATCTAAAGAGCTAAAACATGGGACTGAGACGACAGATCCGGGTAGGTTCGCAATGGATGTACGCGGATGAAGCGCACAGGGCGCTCCGCGAGGCGCTTCGTGTCATGGACGACGAGCATGGCGAGCACGGCGGACATCATCAGTCGTGGATTCGGCGCTATGTCTTCTCCACGGACCATAAGTGGATCGGCATCCAGTATGGCTTCACTGCCCTCTGCTTCCTGCTGCTTGGCTTCTGTCTGATGATCCTGATGCGCCTGCAGCTCGGCTGGCCGGGACAACCGTTCGCCATCATGAAGCTGCTCGGCGCGACGCGCGCGCCTGGCGGGATTCTGCTACCCGAGGCTTATAACCAGCTCGGGGCGATGCACGGCACGATCATGATCTTCCTCGGCATCGTGCCGCTGGCAGTGGGTGCGTTCGGCAATTACCTCGTGCCGTTGCAGATCGGCGCGCCCGACATGGCTTTCCCGAAGCTCAACATGGCCAGCTACTGGTGTTACCTGCCGGGCGGTCTGATCATGCTGGCGAGTTTTCTCGCGCCAGGAGGTACCGCGCAGTCGGGCTGGACGTCGTACCCGCCATTGAGCGTCATTGCATCGCAAGGGCAGACGTGGTGGCTGATCGGGATGGTTTTCCTGATCACTTCGTCGTTGCTGGGCTCCGTGAATTTCATTGTGACTATCATTCAATTGCGCGCCAAGGGGCTGTCGTATATGCGCTTCCCCTTCTTCGTGCACGCGCAGTTCGTGACGTCCTTTCTTTTGTTGCTCGCCTTCCCACCGCTCGAAGCCGCAGCCGTGTTGCAGCTCATGGACCGCCTCGCCGGGACGAGCTTCTTCCTCCCGAGCGGCCTCGTGGTCAGCGGTCAGGCTCTGACGAATGCCGGAGGTGGTAATCCGCTGCTCTGGCAGCATCTCTTCTGGTTCCTTGCCCATCCTGAGGTCTACGTTCTGATTCTGCCGGCGATGGGAATCGCCGCCGAGATCATCGCGAACGGTACGCGCAAGCCGCTCTGGGGCTACAAGTCGATGGTGTTCGCCACCGTCTTCCTCGGGTTCATGTCGTTCGTCGTTTGGGCACACCACATGTTCCTGACGGGCATGGGCACGACGATCAGCGCATTCTTCCAGACCACGACGATGATCATCTCCATCCCGTCGGTCATCATTCTCAGCTCGTTATTCATCTCGTTATGGGGCGGATCGATACGATTTACGACCCCGATGCTGTTCGCGCTGGCGTTCCTTCCCATGTTCGGCATCGGCGGTTTGACGGGATTGCCGCTCGGTCTCGCTGCGGCCGACATCCACCTGCACGATACCTACTACGTCATCGGGCACTTCCATTACGTCGTTGCGCCGGGAACGATCTTCGCGATGTTCGCCGGCATCTACTACTGGTTCCCGAAGGCGACGGGCCGTAAGCTCAACGAGTTCTGGGGCCGGGTCCACTTCTGGATCTCATTCGTCTGCATCAACGGCATCTTCTTTCCGATGTTCGCGCAGGGGCTTGCCGGTGTCTCGCGCCGCCTTTACGACGGCGGAATGCAGTATCAGCACGCCAAACAGATTGCGGCACAAACGAACCCGTTCATGTCGATCTGTGCGATCGGGCTGCTCGCCGCGCAGGTGCCGTTCATTTTCAACTTCT
>DATLVW010000637.1:0-2554 GCA_035577085.1 Thermoanaerobaculia bacterium | reverse complement strand
CCATCGGAGTAGCGAGCACCGAGATCGGGCGCCCGCTCCCGCTCGGCGCCAAGATCGTGGGCTACGGACCTCTCGCGCAGGGCTCGGTCGTGCCGCTCGATCGCGGCGGCCTCTCAGGGATCCCGGACGCTGCCGGATCGCCGCTTGGTATCGCTGTCATTGGCGCGCTGAGCGCGGTGGCTGGGGTGCTGCTCGTGCGCGTCATCCGCAAGTAAAACTGCCCGGGTCGATCCGCGGTCCCGGAAACCGCGTAGAAAACCCAGGGTAGCGATGGAGTCTGCCCACTTTTTGGAGGAAAGCTCCTGCCTCCGGTAGGCTGACCCCATGTCAGAGGCATTCCGATCTGCAGTCGCTTTCCGCAACGATATCTGTGACGTCATCAGCCAGCTGGAGCAGCGCTTCACGCGGCCGCTACCGAACGGCGCTACCGTCTACGTGACGGGCGGCGATGCGCTCTACCGGCTCGTCAAGGATCTCGGTAGCTCATTCGACACGCTGGGCTCTGCCATCGTGGTGCCGGCGGACGGCACGGACAACCGGTGGGTGGCCGAGAGCATCAGCGGCGCGAGCCCTTGGTCGAGCATCGAGGTGGCGCTCGCGAACGTCGATGTAGTGCCCAACAACCCCGATGCTTGGCGAGGACTCGGGACCACAGCGGGCAGCTTCGGGGGTGGATCGACGATCTTCGAAGTGAACCCGACGACGAGCGTTATGACGTACCGCGGCGTCACCAGGCAGATGACCCTCGCCTACGAAGCGACCATCCTGAACGGCACCGGTGGTCCCATCGACGCCGAAGCTGCGATCAGTCACAACGGCGACGTACCCGAAGATTCGACGACCGACTTCCGAGGTGATGGTCAGCAAGGCACAACGCTTGCTGCTGGCTTCCGTGCCGTCGTTTCCGGCAAACGCTCGGTGCTGCTCGCGCCCAATCAGACGGTGCGCCTCATGCTGCGCAACGTGGCTGGCAGCGGCACGCTCACGGTGCAGTACTTCTCGATGTCGTTCGCGCCTAACTGAGGAACCATGCCCAAGAAACGCCAGCGTCGGAACCCCGTCCCCAAGGCGCCGCCCAAGCGCCGCTTTGCGGGGCAGCCCGTGCCCGAGCGCCAGCTCACCTCGGCGCTTCAGCGCGTGCGCGCCATGAGCGGGCAGCTGGATGAAAGAGAGAGGGCGTTCGATCCGAGCCGGGCGCCGACGTGGCGGGGGTCGTCGCGGGATCTGGTCGTGAACGGGAGCATGGACGAGTTCACGCGGGGGTTTCTGGAGACGGCGCTTTGGTCTTCGAACGACGAGTCGGACGACAGTGGTGGCGAACCGCTCGACGCAAACTACTCGATCGAAGACTTCGATCCGAAGTCTCTCGAGGGACTCGAGCGCGACTGCGAGCGCTTTCAGTCGGAAAACGCAGACGACCTGGCTGTCTGTTACGAAACGGGCATCCGAGGCCAGTCAGACGAGTTTAGTGCCGGGCACGACTTCTGGCTCACGCGCTGCGGCCATGGCGCAGGATTCTGGGACGGAGACTACCCGGAGCCGCAGGCAACGCGCCTGAGCGAAGCCAGTGAGAATTTCGGGAACGTCGATCTCTACGTAGGCGACGACGGCCAGATCTATGCCTCCGGTTACGAGAGCGGCACAGACAAGAACTACCGGCGCAACGCCGAGCAGTTGTCGTTCAAGGGGATGGGCGTTGGGCCGCACGCTGCTGGCGGCATCGAGCTACGCGAGTTCGACTGGGAGCAGGTCGATGGCGACGTAAACCTCTGCGCTCACGGCGGCATCATTGCGCGCTCAAACGGTAAAGAGATCGATCTCATCGAGATCCAGCCGGTGCGCGAGTACGTGGGTGACGGCGAAGCGGCTGAAGTCGGGTTTCCGTTTTGGACGAAAGAGGCCTACTACGACCTGTCCGATCTGTCCCCCTCGAACAAGAATGTCAAGGCTGCTATGGAATCCAGTGATCTGGACCTCAGCGAGATCGATCCCGAGCACCGTGGCGTAGCTATCGCCCTGGCTTGCATGCGTTACGGACATGGCTCGGAAGAAGGTGACGGTGGCTGGTCCAAGGACATCGTGCAATTTCCGGTACGCTGGGGGTATGCCGGAACCGAGCGCATGACCTTCGAAGAGTACTGCGGCGACGAAGATGAGGAATTCCGGGTCGAGGTGTTGGGCGAAGGCTACACCTACAAGATCGCCTACGAGATCATTACGCCTGAGAGCGCAGAGGATGGCGAGGCAGAGGAACGAGGCTGGGAAGAGGAAGGCTCAGACATCGCTTCGCTCGCGGATACAATTCGTGCTGCCAGCGATCACAATTGGATCGAATGGTCCGATTCAAATATCGGACCCGGCTCGTGGCTCATCAGCGAAGAGGAGCAAGATATGCACACCGGGGCGAGCACGGTCTACAGTCTCTGGATCGAGCGTTCCGACAAGGAGCCGCTGAACAAGGACGAGATCCTGGAGATCAACAAGGCTTTCGGGATCAGCAACTTCGGTCGTATGCTGCCCAATCGTCGCAAGAGGAGTCGCTGAACATGGCCAC
>DATLVW010000636.1:0-3006 GCA_035577085.1 Thermoanaerobaculia bacterium | reverse complement strand
GTCGTGATCGCCTGGGCGGGAGTCGCTCGTCGGGGGCCGGGTGTCGGAGGATGAGACGGTTGCGACTGTTTCGCGTCGCTGGGTGCGCGATCCCGCGGTGCCCGTAACACCTGGGCACCGCGGGACCTTCGCAACCTTGAGGTTTCTGACCGCGATCAGTGCTTCGGTGCAACTGCCGGCGCTGCTGGCGTTGCCGGCAGATCGCCTTTCGCGAGCGGTTTGCGGGGCATCATCTCCGGCCGGTTCGCCGCCTCCCACACGAATGTCGCCATCACCACGGCGGCCTGCTCGAGATCATCGCGCTGCAGGCGGTCGTAAACGTCGTAGTTCGTGTGGTGCGTTCGCTCGCCGTACTCGACCTCGTCCTGAATGAACTGGAAGCCTGGAAGACCGACGCCATCGAAGGAGAGGTGATCGGTGCCGCCGGTGTTGCGCGAGGTAATCGCTGTGACGCCGAGGTCTTTGAGAGGCTCGATCCAGGATGAAAAGATTGGCGCGACGGCGTAGTTTTCCTGCGTGTAGACGCCGCGGATCTTGCCGGTCCCGTTATCCAGGTTGAAGTAGGCCGAGAGTTTTGCGTGCTCCGGTTTGATCGTCAGAGGACCGGCGTTGCGGCGCAACGTCGAGGGGATATCGCGCTCGGCCGCGGACGGCTCCGGACGGGAAGCGAAATGCTCGGCGACGTAGGCGTGCGAGCCGAGAAGCCCTTCCTCCTCGCCGCTCCAAAGAGCGATGCGGATCGTCCGCTTCGGGGCGATGCCGATCGCCTTCAAAATGCGCACGGCCTCCATCGCCACCACCGTGCCGGCGCCGTTGTCGGTAGCTCCCGTGCCGCCGTGCCATGAGTCGAGGTGGCCGCCCAGCATGACGATCTCGCCTTTCTTGTCGGTTCCGGGGATCTCGGCGACCGTGTTGTAGGCGTTCTTGTCCTGATCGTAGTAAGAGGTCTTGACGTTGACCTCGAGAGTCACGCTCTTGCCGAGATCGGTGAGGCGTGCCAGACGGTTGTAGTGCTCGGTCGACATCACGATCGACGGGACTGGATACTGCTCACCGTCTTTCTGCGTGCCGGCGCCCTGGACGTGGAACGTGCCGAAGTCCGCTGAATCCGAGTCGATCATCAGGAGCGGCTTTTCTTCCGCTAGGAACTTCGTCAGCGCTTTGCGGAACGCGTTGCGTTTGGCTGCCTCTTCGCGTGTGAAACGGGGGCGGCCCGGCAATTCGTAGCTGCTCTCGTCGCTCAGTGTTTTCTCGTTGTAACGCGAATACTGAAGCTTCTCGTGGGGCTTGAGCTCGCGGACATCGCCGTTGAGGACGATCTTGCCCGCAAGCTTGCCACGATATTTCTCGATGTCTTCGAGGGTCTCGATCTTCACCTTGACAGGTTTGCCGGTGATGACGCCGTTCGTGCCGGGCGTCCAGGCGCGCGGCAATGCCCAAAGCTGGGCGACGTCGGGGGACGTCATGCGCACCGTGCACTCCTCGTACGACCAGCCGCGTCCGAAAGGACCCCAGCTCTCGAGGTGCGCGTTGGAGAGTCCGAACTCGGTGAGCTTGTCGCGCGTCCATTCGTTGGCGTGCTTCATGTTGGGCGAGCCGGTGAGGCGCGGTCCGACGAAGTCCATCAACTCTTCGGCGGTATCCATGACTTTCGAATTGCGGAACCCTTCCTGCCGGATGCGGTTCTGCATCGTCAGGTCGGGCGTGTCGGCAGCGAATAAAGAGGTCGCGAGAAGAGCGATCAGCGCAAGCAGTTTTTTCATGGCCGCGCAGTTTAGCGGAATCGGGCTGGCACATCGCCTTGGTGGTTGTTTCAAGCCACCGTAGAGCCCCACAGAGCAGCCCTTACCTGTTCCTGCCTCTGCATGTCGCGATTGGGCAGCCCCGGAAGGAGGGACCACCGGAAGCAGACGTCGGCAGTGGAGGTCGATGCGTCAACGCTTGACACCCAGACGAGGCCGGTTCAAGATGGATTCAAACAAACCGACCGGTCGGCAAGTTTGAGTTGCTCCCTGCTTCCATAACCCCAGGCGGGCAACAACAGGCCGAATACCGAGCGATCTCATGAACTCCGCGAAAGGATGGCCTTGATGAACACTTCCATTTTTACACGCCTTCTCCCGATCGGTCTGCTTGCTTTCCTCAGCGTTGCAGCGCTTCCAGCGACGGCGCAGCAGCAGCCCCAGACCCAGCCCGAAACCGCACAAACTAAGAAGGACAAAGACAAGGACAAGGAGACCGTGAAGCCTGCCAGCGAGGAGATCGTCGTCACCGCTCGCAAGCGGGAAGAGAACGTGGAAAAGGTTCCGATCGCGGTCAGTGTCGTGACTGCCGACAAACTCGAGGAGGCGGCGACAGCGGACATCTCGGAACTGCAGACGCAGGTTCCGGATCTCGCGGTTTATCAAGGACGCAATCAATCGACGACCCTCACGGTATTCATGCGCGGCATCGGCCAGGCGGATCCGCTCTGGGGCGTCGATCCCGGTGTCGGGCTCTACCTCGACGACGTCTATATCGCCCGTCCTCAGGGCGCTTTGCTCGACGTCTACGATGTCGAACGGATCGAAGTGCTCCGCGGTCCGCAGGGAACGCTCTACGGAAAGAACACGATCGGCGGCGCGATCAAATACGTCAGCCGTGCGCTGACGGACAAGACCACAGGCTCGATCTCGATCTCACCCGGAACGCAGTCCAACAGGGACGTCCGCCTCAGCTTCGCCGGCGCACTGGTGCCGGGGAAGGTGCGCGGCAAGATCGCCTTCGCGTCGCTGCAGCATGGCGGATACGGAACGAACCTTCTCACTGGCAAGGACGTTTCCAACCGCAACACGCTGGCGGGCCACGGCGCGCTCGAGTGGCTGCCTGCCGACAAGGTGAGTGTGCTGTTCGGCGCGGACTATACGAAGGACGAGGCCCAGCCGAAGGGCTATCAGAGACTGGCGCCGAACGCTTTCTGCGGCGCGTTCAAAATCACTTGTCCAACCCTCAGCAGCCATTTCGACA
>DATLVW010000635.1:0-2256 GCA_035577085.1 Thermoanaerobaculia bacterium | reverse complement strand
GCACGTGCACATTTTCTTTCGGGATGTCGAACAGCGTTGCGAAGGTGCGCTGCACGGCGAAGATGTTCTGCGAGGAGTCGTGAAGGGTTAGATGATCGCCATCCCACGCCGCGATTAGACCGTGCGCCTCCATCGGGTTGTGGTGCTCGTGCGGCGTGCGGTAGATCTGATCGATCTTGACGGCGGCACCGGCAAGCGCGGCGTCGGCATCCCCTTTCGTGAACGCGCTCGGCGATTGCTGCGACCGATCCTTGGCCTCGCCGCGGTACTTCTCGATGTCGGTGCGCGCCGGCGCGACGTCGTAAGCGACGCGCACCAGCTCGGCGCCATGCACCGCATGCTCGAGCGTGTCGGCGACGACGACGGCGATGTGCTGCCCGAGGTAATGGATGGTGTTGTCGGAGAACGGGAGGTACTTCGATTCGGTGAGGCTGCTGCTTTGCTCGCCGCCACCGCCGGGCTTCGGTGGTGGTGGCGGATTGAGCTTCGGCGCATTGAGGTGCGAGATGACGGCGAGAACGCCCGGCGCTTTCTTCGCGCGGCTGTCGTCGATCGATTTGATCGTCCCTGCCGGAATGGTGCTGTCGACCAGCGCCGCGTAGGTGACGCGATCGAGCTTGTTCTCGGTGGCATAGTGCGCACCGCCGGTGACTTTCTGTCGCCCATCGACGCGGTCGAGCGGCTTGCCGATGTTGGGAATCATGCGGCACCTCCCGCGAGGTCGCCGAGGGCGCGCACGAGCGTCCGTTTCGCGAGCTCGATCTTGTAAGCGTTTTGTCCGTGAGCAACCGCGGATTTCATCTCCGCTTCCGCGGCGGCACGAAACACATCCTTCGATGGCGCTTGCCCGATCAGCGCCGCCTCGGCGAACTTCGCCCGCCACGGTTTCGTGGCCACGCCGCCGAGGGCGATGCGCGCGGAATGGATCGTGCCGCCGCTGATCTCGAGACCGACGGCGGCGGAAGCGAGGGCGAATTCGTACGCGGCCCGATCGCGGATCTTGAGATACGCCGAACGTTTTGCGTGCGGCGCATCGGGGATGAACACGGACGTGATCAGCTCGCCGTGCTTGAGATCGTGCTCGGTTTGCGGGGTCGTTCCCGGCAGCAGATGAAAGTCGGCGGCGGCAACGTGCCGATCGCCATTCGGACCGTGAAGCGTGAGGACGGCATCGAGCGCGGCGACGGCAACCGCGAGATCGGACGGATGCGTGGCGATGCACGATTCCGAGCCGCCCAGAACGGCGTGCATGCGGTTCTCGCCGTCGATCGCGGCACAACCGCTTCCCGGATTTCGTTTGTTGCATGGGGCGAACGTCAGCTCGCGAAAGTAGGCGCAACGTGTGCGCTGCATCAGGTTGCCGCCGATCGACGCCGCATTGCGAATCTGCGGCGACGCGCTGGCCAGCAGCGCCTGCGAAACCGCCGGAGCACTTTGGAGCACGAGCGGATGGCGGGCCACATCGCTCATCCGTGCCATGGCGCCGATGCGGATCCCGCCGCTGACGCGCTCGATGCCGGCCAGCTTGAGGTCATTGACATCGACAAGATGCGCCGGCCTCTCGACGTCGCATTTCATCAGGTCGACGAGGTTGGTGCCGCCTGCGATGAACTTCGCATCGGCGCGCGAGCCGGAGGAGAGTGCGGCGGAGACTTCGCGCGCACGAACGAAATCGAATGGATTCATGCGCGCCTCCCTGATGCTTCGCGAACGGCGGCAACGATTCCCTCGTAGGCGCCGCAGCGGCAGATGTTGCCGCTCATCCACTCGCGGATCTCATCGTCGCTGCCGGCGTGCCCTTCCTGGATGACCGCGACGGCGGAACAGATCTGTCCCGACGTGCAGTAGCCGCATTGAAAGCCGTCGTTGCGGATGAACGCTGCCTGCACGGGATGGAGCCGCTCGTTCGCGGCGATCCCTTCGATCGTGGTGATCTTTCTGCCGCTGTTCATGACCGCGAGGGTGAGGCAGGAGTTGATGCGGCGTCCGTCGACGAGCACCGTGCACGCGCCGCAAGCTCCCTGATCGCAGCCCTTCTTTGTGCCGGTCAGGTTTAGATGCTCGCGAAGTGCGTCGAGCAAGGTCGTCCTGGGATCGAGGCGAAGCTCGTGAACGCGTCCGTTGACGTTGAGCGCGACCGGAATGGCATTCGGATCGGCAGCCACATCCGCGTGAGCTGCCGGCTTGGCGAAGGCAGGCGCGACCAGCAGCGACGCCGTCACGGTCGCCGAACTGATCAGAAAGGAGCGCCGGCTC
>DATLVW010000634.1:0-2050 GCA_035577085.1 Thermoanaerobaculia bacterium | reverse complement strand
AGAAAATCACATTGACCGTGGTCCGTACTTCCACCGGATCGCCGTTCAGCAGGTAGGGCCGGTAGCGCCAGGATTTCACTGCGTCGAGAGCGGCCTGTTGCAGTCCCTCTGGGCCACTGACCACTTTCAGTTCCTGCACCGTTCCGTCAGTTCCGATAATCGTGTCGAGAATAACTCGTCCGGAAATGCCCTTCTGCTTGGCCTCCGCGGGATACGCCGGTGGAGTCTTTGATTCCAGCATCCCCACGGCTACGCCCGCCGAGATGTTCACCCTCTTCGGAGGCTCCGCCACAACGCTACCGCCACCACCCGCCTGCGGTGGAGGTGCTCCGTTCTCCGATTCGATCGTCACCTTGTTCAGAGTCACCGGCGTCAGCGGCTTGTCATTGGAGTCACGCTGCACGCGCGCGATGGTCTTCACAACATTTACGCTCGGCTCGTCGCACTGCCCAAAGATGGTGTAGTGCTGATTGAGGGTTGCATACGCCTGCTCTGTGATGAAGAACTGGCTGCCGTTGGTGTTGGGCCCGGAGTTAGCCAGCGCCAGCCGCCCCGGCACGTCGAAGTTCAGGTTCGGATCGAACTCGTCGTTGAAGCTGTAGCCCGGATCGCCCGTTCCGGTCCCCGTCGGGTCGCCGCCCTGGATCATGAACTCCGGGATCACGCGGTGAAACGTGGTCCCGTCGAAGAAGGGCTTATCACGCATCTTTTTGCCGGTCGCGGGATCGGTCCAGTCCTTCGTCCCGTTCGCCAGCCCGATGAAGTTCGCCACGGCCACCGGCGCCTGCTTCTGAAAGAACTGGCAGGTGATCTGACCCATGGAAGTGTCCATCACCACCGTCGGGCCATTCGGTTGGACCGTTGTAGGCTGAGGACCGTCCGGTAGCTCCTGCGCGGGCTGCGAAGCCGGCGTGCCCGACTGCTGCGCCACAGCGCCGGCCGTGAATGCTGCTGCAAAGATGGTCGCCAAAAGCTGATGTTTCATGCCGTTCTTCAGGTTAAACGATAGGGCTTGCCGCATGCCACGCCTCTCATGCCTGCCCCTCACCGGCAATCGCCCTGTATCTTTAATTGCATGAAAAGTTCCCCGTTCCCGTTCGTCCCTCTCCGTGCAGTTTTGCTTGCCTGCGTCCTTGGCTTCATCGGCTCCGCCGTCGCCCTCGCGCAGGCCGCGCCTCCCTCCGGCGATGCCAAGTCCCAGGAAAAGGCCGCTGCCGATAAAGGCCCCGATAAATCCGCTCTTCCGCCTCTGCCCGCGCCGGCCCACGTTCCGCAGCAGATCATGCTTGATGGCAAGCCGCTCAAGTACACCGTCACGGTGGGTACCGTGCAGGTGCGCGACAAGGACGGCAAGACCGCAGGCGAGGTGGTCACGACCGCCTACACCGTCGAAGGCGAAAACCGGCCCGTCACGTTTGCATTCAACGGAGGCCCCGGCGCGTCCAGCGTCTATCTCAACTTCGGCGCCCTCGGGCCACGGCACATGAACGCGGGCAACGAGGGCGACAGCCCATCCGACCCTGTGACTCTCACCGACAATCAAGGCACCTGGCTCGACTTCACTGACCTCGTCTTCATCGATCCCATAGGAACCGGCTTTAGCCGCGCCAGCGTCCCCGAGGATCAGCAGAAGAAGCTCTTCTTTTCCACGCAATCCGACATCGAGTACCTCTCCCGCGTGGTCTACGACTGGCTCGTGCTCAACGATCGGCTCGCCTCGCGCAAATACCTGGTAGGCGAGAGCTACGGTGGCTTCCGCGGCCCGCGCATCACGCATTATCTGCAGTCGCAGCTCGGCGTGGCCTTGAACGGCGTGGTCCTCGTCTCGCCTTACCTGAATCCGTCGCAGGATGCCAACGGCGACATGTCGCCTCTGCCGTGGATGATGACTCTGCCCTCCATTACGGCTGCGCATCTTGAACGCGAAAAGAAACTCACGCCTGAGGCCATGGCCGACGTCATCGCCTACACGCGCGGCGAATACGCCACCACGCTGCTCAAGGGCCGCAGCGACGAGGCTGGGCAACAGAAGATGATTCAGCGCGTCACG
>DATLVW010000633.1:0-2892 GCA_035577085.1 Thermoanaerobaculia bacterium | reverse complement strand
TCACGCCTCCCGCGCGAGGCCGTTGCCGCCGCGTTGTACGAATCCGAGCCGTTGCTGGCGCGCCTTGGCTCGGCCTGGACCTGGCAGCTGACCCTCGCGCTCCTCGGCCCCGCCGAAGCCTCCTTTTCCGTGATCGGACTGTTTATCGCGCGCTCGGACGACCCTCCCGCCCGGACACTGTTGGCCGGGAGACCCATTCCTTTCATCCGCAGATTGACCGCCGATCAAGGCGCGCGCGACGCAATCCGCGGCAAACCTCCGCATCTCGACGCTCTACTGAACGATCCGCGGGGTCATCTGCTTTTCGACTTCGAAGCGAACGCGCTGCTCGTTGCCGCCGCCTTCGTCGATGCGTCCCTGGCCTTGCGCCTTGCCGATTCACTCTGCGAGTCGGGCAAGCCGAGTGCGGCCGCATTGACAGTCGTCGCGCGCCGCGCAGTGGCGGCGGGGCTCGCCGAAGAAGTCGCGGCCCGAGCCCCCACCTATCTCGATTGGACGCAGGCCGCCGCCTTTGCCGGCGCGCTGACTCCTGAAGCCGTGGAAGCAATCGTCACGTCTCTTGCTCCGCGCGTAGTCGATGACGCAGACCCGGACCAAAAACACGTTGGCGCCGTTCCCCTTCTCGCCGCACTGGCCGTAACCGGCCGTTTCGACACACTCGCTTCCCTCGCCCGATCCGCAACGATTCCACCTCTCTCCGTGGTTCAACTCCTGCTCAATCTGAACTGCCGCTCCGCACTCGACGCACTCTCTCGCAGCGAGACATTCATCATGTGGTCTCGTGCGACACACGATGCGTATGCAGGAACGCTGGGCGGCGGTCCCCGTCTGCTGCCGGACAGCGCAGGGGAGGAGGCCAGTTCGGCCGCCGTTCTCGATGCTTTGCTCGTGTCTGCCGCGGCACCTTGGGCAGTAGTGCCGGGCTCGTTCGAGGACGAGCTTGACATCCCCCAGCCCGCTCTCTGATCTGAGGCGTAACGAAAACGCCGGCCCTCTCGGATCGGCGCAAATTGGTGATCTTGTTGATTTGGTGGAGCCGAACGGGATCGAACCGTCGACCTCCTGAATGCCATTCAGGCGCTCTCCCAATTGAGCTACGGCCCCACGATGTTTCTGGCTGGCTGCCCTATCTGCGGCAGGGTACGGGAACTAACGCGGCGGGCGCGTCGAAATTTCCCGGGGGCGCGATTCTAGCCGAGGGGCGTGGGAACATCAATTGCGAGGAGAGGCTCGCTTGAATCGGATTACCCGCGCACTCCGGCACCGCAACTACCGCCTCTTCTTCGGCGGACAGAGCATCTCGCTCATCGGTACGTGGATCACGCGTATCGCTACGAGCTGGCTGGTTTACCGCCTCACCGGCTCGGAGCTCCTGCTCGGCGTCGTTGCGTTCTGCAGCCAGATTCCGCTGCTGATCCTGGCTCCCATCGCCGGTGTGCTCGTCGACCGGTGGGACCGGCATCGCATCCTCGTCATCACGCAGATCCTCTCCGCGTTGCAGTCGGCCGCGCTGGCGATGCTGGCGTTCACGCACGTGATCACGGTGGCCGAGGTGATCGTGCTGCAACTGGTGCAAGGGGTGATCAACTCGTTCGATACGCCTGCGCGGCAGGCGTTCGTCGTGGAGATGGTCGCCGACCGCGAGGACCTGCCGAACGCCATCGCGCTCAACTCGTCGATGATCAACGCCTCCCGCATCATCGGGCCGTCGATCGGAGGAGTGCTCATCGCCACGGTCGGCGAAGGATGGTGCTTCGGCGTCGACGCCATCTCCTACATCGCCGTGATCATCTCGTTGCTGATGATGCAGCTCACGCTTGCGCCGCGCGCACGCGTCGACACGCACATGCTCGACGAGCTGCGGACGGGATGGAGGTACGTAGCCGGCTTCGCGCCGGTGCGCGCGCTGCTGCTGATCATTGCCCTGGTCGGGGTGATGGGAATGCCGTACGCGACGCTAATGCCGGTCATCGCCTCGAGGGTTCTGCACGGCGGGCCGCATACCCTCGGCATTCTGATGACGGCGTCCGGCATCGGCGCGCTGATGGGAACGGTCTACCTCGCCTCCCGGCACTCCGTCCTCGGCCTCGGCAAGGTCATCGTCGCCGCCAACGCCGCTCTCAGCCTCGGGCTGATGGCGTTCTCGTTTTCGCGCTCGCTGTGGCTGTCGGCGATTTTGCTGCCGGTGGTCGGCGCGGGAATCATGGTGCAGGCGGCGTCGGTGAACACAATCCTGCAGACGGTGGTCGATGAGAACCTGCGCGGACGGGTGATGGCGTTCTATTCGGTGGCCATCATGGGGATGCAGCCGATCGGAAGTCTGCTGTCGGGAGTCGTGGCCGAGCGCATTGGCGCAGAGATGACGATCTTCTACGGGGCGCTGTTCTGCCTGATCGGCGGAATCTGGTTCGCGATGCGACGGGCCATGCTGGCGGAGCATGTTCGGCCGATTTATATCGAGCGGGGGATTTTGCCGTGGGATGACGGGAACCTGGCTCCGGCGCCGGCGCCGGGAGTGGAGATTCGAATCTCGGATGATCAATAAACCACCGGGGCGGGGACGCCCCGGTGGCCGCGGGCGAGACGCCCGCACTCCTAGAGCATCGCTGCTAAGGCGTTCAGGCGGTCGGTCCAGAAGGCGCGGATTCGGTCGGCGTCGGCTTTCGTGGCGAGTTTGCGGTGCTCGAGGGCGACCTGGCTTTTCGACTCACCTTTTGCGTAGAAGCCGATGTCGATCGGGGCGCCGTCTTCCCAGCGGAGGCGGATCGTCTTGTTTGGGGTGGCGCCGCGAACGGTCAGCTTCACGCCACCCAGCCACTTCGCGCGGGTTCGGGCGTTGCTGAAGGCGGCGTAGAGCTTCGCCAGCGGAACGTTGATCGTCTTGCTTTTGGT
>DATLVW010000632.1:0-2590 GCA_035577085.1 Thermoanaerobaculia bacterium | reverse complement strand
CGACAAGCAGCTTCTCCTTGCCGAGCTTGTCGAGCAGGTCGAATGTGCCGTCTTTGGAGCCGGTGTCGTAGATGTTGATCTCGTGGACGAACGGCCTCACCGAGGCGATCGCGGCTTCGAGTGTCGCCTCCGAGTTCTTGGTGATGAAGCAGGCGGCGATGCGTGGTTCGGGGATCGGGTGGCGCTGCTTGAGAGCAGACAAAGCGGGCTCCTTGCGGATCAGTGAACGACAGGACAGCCAGGGGGACCCCAGCAACGGGAGCCCGACGCGAAGAGGACCCCCTGGCTCTCCTGCCGAGGGGAAACGAGAAGGGCGGGGCTCCTCGCCCTTCTCTGTCAGGCTGCGGTCTAGGTAGCGGCCGCGGTGATCGTGTACCCGGCGAACGGGGCGACGACCTTCTCGGCGATCGTGTTGCCGAGGAAGTATTCGTCCATCCGGCGCACGTCATCCCGAGCCTGCCGCGTCAACAGCGGCTCAGCCTGGAACGTGTACGAGACCGACGGGACCGTCATCGACGGGCCAGGCGTCACGTAGAGGAGGGTGACGTCCTTCCCCCACACGTCCGAGTAGGAGGCCGTCTGGCCTTCCTTCGCCGTGTTCTTGATGTTGCCCGGCACCAGGACACGCATCCCCATGATCGAGGTCGGGAGGAGCGGGTACTGGTCGAAGTACGCGTTGTCGGCGGGCGTGCCGGTGTACTGGTTGATCGGGCCGCCGGCTGCCGTGAAGATGCCGGACTTCTGCATTCCCTCGGCGACGTAGGCGGGGATGATGAGCGTGTTCGGGCGGACGCCGATCGTCTGCCGCATCGCCCGGATCCCGACCGTCACCTGGCCGGTGAAGTCCGACCAGAGAGTCGTCGAGACGTCGAACTTCGGGTTCGCTGCAGCGGTCATCGACGAATCGAGGCCGCCCGTGATGATCTCGCCGAGGACGGTCGTGGTGCCGCCCGCCTTCAACAGGGCGGCAACGCGCTGGTCGCGAAGCAACGCAAGACGGGCGAGGACACCCTGCTGCTTCGCCGTCTCGAGGTCGAGCTGGTTGTCGGCGTTGTTGCGCTCGCGCTGGGAGATCGTCCAGCCGAGCTCGCGCCGGTTCGCGCTATAGGAAGCGGTCGTTGCTGTGAAGTCGATCTCGCGCGGCGTTCCACGATCGGGCACGAGGTCGCTGACATCGACCGAGAAGAAGTCGGCCTGCTGCCAGGTGTAGTAGACGTTCGATTCGTTGACCACGGGGATCCGGGGACACACCTCGTCGGCGATGAAGCCGTCCATCAATGGCATGTACCGGATCGCGAGGTTTGAGAGGGGAACGTTGACATGGACATTCCCCACGGAGGTGGTTGCCATTACTGCTCCTTAGAAGGGGCGAGGCGACTCGCCGGGTGGGGGATTTAGTTCGACAGTGGCCGAACGAGGATCGTGAAGATGTCGTTCAGCACCGCGTTCTGGACAGCCACACCTACCGAGCTGGTGACTGTCGGGCCGGACGGTGCGGCGACCGGGAGCACCCCGATCGATCCCGCTGCGCCGGCTCCGACGATTGCCCCGGCGCCGAGTGATGCCAGCGCCCGCACTTTCGCCTCACCGTAGGTGATGCACTCGGCGGCGTCCCCGACCGCGTGCGATGCGCGGCTGACGCCGAACGAGACGCCGCTGGCGCCCGCCGCCGCAGGGACAAGCCCGTAATCGATACCGGACCCGACCGGGAAGCTAAGCACCCCGTAGGGCTGGATTGCCGAGGCTGCTCTTCCACTGAAGATGTAGGACTCGGCCTGGGTTTCGTGTGCCATGAGTGTCTCCTAGTAGACGAGCGGCGCGGCCTTGTTGTACGCCGCCACGTACTCGTCGTTGGTGTAGGTCTCGGCCTTGCCCTGCTCCCGGAGGATGTCCAGGGCCATGAGGTGCTGCTTGGCCTGCTCGGTGTCGACAGGGTCGCCGCCGGTGTTCATGCCCTTGACGAACTGGGCCACGTCGGGGTCGTCGACGAAGCGGTCGGTGTCGCCGCCTCCCGTTCCCTTCGCCTCGAGGGCGAACATCTCTGCGGGCCGCGTCGCGATCATCTTCCGCAACCCGTCCACGTCCGCCGCGAAGATCTCGGCGAGCGTTTCCTTCTCTGCGGGCAGAACCCGCCCCTTCTCGACGGCACGGGCCAGGATGACATCGATGTCGCGGGCGCGGTCCTTCGACTCCAGCTCGGCGACACGCGAGGCCAACTCTGATGCCTTGCCGTCCTTCTCGATGCTCGCCGCAGTCAATTCTGTGATCTCCTGGGTGAGCGCGAGGATCTTCTCGTCCTTGTCGCGGAAGGCGGTCGCGAGCTTGTGCTTGGGATCTGCATCCGCAGGAAGCCCGAGCGCCTTCAGGTAGTCGGTGACCGGCTGCTCTTCAGCCACGATGTTCTCCTTCGTTTCGTCGTCGTCGCCCTGATCTATGGCGGAGGGCTTGCCGCCTGACGAATCGGCCACATCAGCACCGATCCGCTTCATCGCCGCCCGGATCTTCGCCTTCACCTTTGCAAGGTTCTCCGGCGAATACTTGGCAGCGTTGCCTTCCTGGTTGATGTAGCTCCACGCGGCACGAATATGCG
>DATLVW010000631.1:0-5153 GCA_035577085.1 Thermoanaerobaculia bacterium | reverse complement strand
AGGCAAACCGCTTCGGACGCAACCAGCAGCCGAAAGTTCCGCCGGCACCTGCGCCAACGCCCACGTCTGAGCAGTGATGTAGTCATGCAGTAAGCCGGGCGCGCCGATCGCGGCGCGCCCGGCCCTTCAGGAGGATTCGATGAAGGCGAAGAACGGGAAGGAGATTCCGGAGCGGAAGTGACTCGTTCGACATCCCGGTCGCGTTAGCATTGCCCTCATGAAGCGCGGGTGTTTCGTCACGCTCCTGATCCTCGTCGCGTTGATCGGCGGCTATTGGTATCTGCTGCATGGCCATATCGAGCCGCCGGCGCTCTGGTGGAGCGTGGGCATTGCCAGCTTTTTCATGTGGATCTCGACGGGGGCGCTGCGGACGGCGGCGATGGCCGCGCGGGATGCGTCGCGCGTTGCGAGCCAGTCGTCGTTCGGGGGATTCAGCGGCGAGGAGATGACGGACGGCGAGACGGTCACGATCGTCGGCCGTGTGCGCGCGCTCGGCTCGCCGCTGCGCGCTCCGTTCAGCGATCAGCCGGCAGTGTTGTACAGCTACGAGATCGAGCACGTCACGCAGAACCGGGAGGGCACGAGCACTGCGAAGGATTACTCCGGCTTTGCGCTGGCTCCGACCGCCATCGATTCCTCGCGCGGATCGATCAACCTCCTCGGGTTTCCGTTGCTGGAAGGCTTTCCGAAGACGACGATCGACACGGATGCGGCGCGGCAGAACGCCGCGGCATACGTCGCGTCGACGGCCTTCACCGACATGCAGGGCTTCCATCCCGGCCAGATCTACCACCAGATCCGCGACGTGCTGACCGACGATGACGGACACCTCCGCAAGGACTGGAAGATGACCGAAGACCGCGATCTTTCGGGCAAGACGCTGACCGAGCAGATCGTCGCACCGGGCGAGCAGGTTTGCGTCATCGGCAGTTGGTCGGCGGCGAAACACGGTCTGGTGCCGGGCGGCACAGACGGCGTCATCCAACTCCTGCGCGGCGATCCGCAGAAGGTCGGGAGCAACCTGTGGGGCAAGTGCATCCGCAACGTGATCGGAGGACTGATCGTTGCCGCGATCGTCAACGGCGGAGTTTACGTGCTGCTCCGCGCAGCGGCTGGTGATCCGCGCTTCTCGTTCCTGAGTCAGCCTATCTTTGGTAGGTCGAACAAAAACTGAACCACAGAGACACTGAGGACACAGAGTTTGTAACCGTTACTCTGTGACCTCTGTGTCTCTGTGGTTAGACAGGTTTTTAGCTATCTCGCCATCCTGATCGCGCTCACGTCGCCGCCGCTCGTCACAACCGTCACTTCGCCCGAGCGGGCCACATCATCGAGAGATTTGCGGATGCGCTGCAGCAGGGTTTCGGGATCGCGGCAATCGCCGGAGATGACGCCGGCGCAGCGGTTGCGGCCGGCGTTCTTGGCGGCATAGAGGCACGTGTCGGCCACATCCAGCACCTCGGGCCAGCCAAAGCGGAGCCGGTCCTCCGGCAGGAACGGGAACGGCGCGAACCCGACCGAGCAGGTGAGCCGCAACGACGTCGTGCGCGTGCCGACGACGAAGGCGTGGCTCGCGATCGAAGCACGAATCCGTTCGGCGATCGCGGCCGCTTCATGGCGCGAGGAGTTGCGGGCCACGAGCAGAAACTCCTCGCCGCCCCAGCGAACGAGCGTGTCGGTGTCGCGCATGACCGTTTTCAGGAGCTCGTGGATATCGACGAGCACGCGATCCCCCGCGGCGTGGCCGAAGCGGTCGTTAATGTCTTTGAAGCGGTCGAGATCGAGGAGGAAGAAGAGGAGGTCGGCGTTGGCGCGCGTCGGATCGAGGCCCGAGCGCGTGAGCGACTCATGGCGTCGCAGGGCATCGGCCATGTACTCGGGCATGCAGTAGTCGAGATAGCGCCGGTTCTTCATGCCGGTGAGCGCATCGGTGACGCTGAGGTTGAGCAGGCGGGTGTTGACGTCGGCCAGCTCGCTGGTGCGCTGAGCCACGATTGCTTCGAGCTCGCGATTGCGCCGGCGCAGAAGCGCGACGCGCATGCGATGCCCGAGGAGGATCAACGCGGCGACGGCGAGCAGAGCGAGGACTTGCGCCGAGGACGTTTGCCACCACGCAGGCGCGATCGTGAACGTCACTCCCGCCGGCGCGCTCCACGCTCCCGGCCGCAGACGTGCGCGCGTCTCGAAACGATACTGGCCGGGCGCGAGCGGCGCGTAACGCACTTCGCGCGAGACGGCGGGGCGCCATTCTTCTTCGAGCCCGAGCAGGCGCACCTGGTACTCGATGAGATCCTGTTTGAGGTACGTCAGCGCGGCGAAGGCCGCGGAGAAGTCGTGCTTCGCACCGACCGAGGAGGCTGTGATGCGCACGGGCGGCGGTTGGATGCCCGGCGCGCCGGCACGCGGAACGTAGTGGCTGAATCCGGAGCTGGTGCCGATGAATGTCTCTCCGTCGGGCCCAGCCAGAAAAGCCATCGCATCGACGTCGTCGCCGGACAAGCCGTCGGCCATGCCGAGGTGCTCGATGAGCGGGCCCTTCGCGGAATTGGTGACGAGGTCGACGCCGACTCCGGTGCCGACCCACAGCCGCCGCCGCGCATCCTCGCCGATCATGAACACCTTGTTTGTGGCAAGTCCGCGGCGAAGATCGAGATGATCAACGACGTGCATCGCCTTGTTTGGGTCGATCGAAAAGCGAACGATGCCGAGGGGCTCGAAGTAGGCAGCCCAGAAATCGCCCGATGCGCTCTGAATGATGTAGGCCGCGTGGTCGTGTGCCAGTCCGTCGCGGGTCGTGTAGCGCCGCCAGGCGCCACCATCGAGGCAGGCGATGCCGTGCTCGCCCGCCGCCCAAATGCGGCCGGCGTTGTCGAGCGTGATCCAGCGAAAGGTCTCGTCGGGAGGCCCGTTGGGAACTGGGATGAGCGCGAAGCGATCCTCGTTCGCGCCTTTGCGTAAAAGGCCGCCGCCGCGCGTGGCCACCCAGAGCGCGCCGTCGCGATCGCGAACGATCTTCAAGACGGTTCTGCCGGCGACCGCGTACTTGCGCACGGTGCCGTCGCGCCCGACTCGTAGCACCTCGGCCGGACTTCCGGCGGCCCAGAGCGTGCCATCGGCTTCTTCGACGACGCTGCGTATCTGATGGCCGGCGGTGCCGGCGACGGTCTCCCAACCGGCTGGCGTCGAGCGCGCAAGGCCGAGGTCCGTGCCGACGAGAAGATGTTGCTCGCGGTCCCACACGAAACACCACGTGACGGCATTCGGCAGACCTGCCCGGCGATCGTACGTCGTCAGCTCGCCGCGGCCGAGCATGCGGTGGACGCCGAGGCTGGCAATCCAGATCGAGCCCTCGCGGTCTTCGAGAACGTCGCGCGACCATTCGATCGGCAAGCCGTCCGCCGCACCGATGACACGCCAGCCGTTCTCATCGTGTACGGCCACGCCGCGATCGGTTGGAACCCAGAGATTGCCGCGCCGGTCGAGAGCGAGATAGCCGCTGGTGCTCGTGGCCGGCAACGCGGCGCTCTCATCGTGGAACGCGGCGTCCCCCTCGTTCTTCGACCAGAGATGCGCCGCGCTGCGCGCCCAGACGGTGTGGTTGCGGTCGACGACGATGGCGTCGATGCGCTCGTCAGCCGGGTTGGTCCAGAAGGTCCAGACGCCGTTGACGAGGAGGCCGAGGTGGTCGCGAGAGGAGGACCAGACGGAGGGGGTGGGGGGTCGGGAGTCGGGGGTCGGAGAAGAGGCGGGCGCAGTCGCGCTCAGAGTTGCATGCGCGGGGGTCGCAGATCGGGGGTCGGGGGTCGGAGAAAAGGCGGGGACTGTCCCGTTCAGGGTCGCATTCGGGCTTTCGCTCCGACTCCCGACCCCCGGCTCCCCACTCCCCCGCCCGCACCAGATCGTCGTCGCTTCGCCATCCGGCCATCCGGCGACACGCGCGAATGGATGCGTGGCGTCGCCGCGCAGAATGCCATCGGCGGTCGCTATCCAGACGTTGTTCTGTTGGTCGATCGAGAACGCGTTGATCGGACTCTTTGATGAGGGAATGGCGACGAATCGTCGTCCGTCGAATCGGGCCAGGCCGCCGTAGGTGTTGACCCAGACGCTGCCGTCAGGCGCTGCCTGCACGTTCTGCACGTAGCTCGACGGCAGTCCTTCGTCGAGTCCGAAGCGGACGAAGCGGTTGGCGTCGTATCGATAGACGCCGTCCTGCGTGGCCACCCAGAGGAAGCCGGCGGAATCCTGCGCCAGCCGCATCGCTGCGAGATTGCCGAGTCCCGCCTCGGTGCCGTAGCTGCGGAACGGGCGTACTCCGGACGGTAAGACTCGCGCCGCAACCGGAACGGAGATCAGCAGGAGAACGAGCACGCCGCGCCGAAGGGACATGGGAGACGATGATGGTAGCGCTGTTTCGGCGCGGAGGTACGATGTTCAGTATGCGCAGACTACTGATCGCCTCCGCCCTTTTTCTCTTCGCCGCCACCCTGCACGCCCAGTGCGCCGATGTTTCCACAATTACCGGACAGCTCGACGGAGCCCGGATGAAGCAGACAGTCGAGAAGCTCGTCTCCTTCGGCACGCGGCACACGCTCTCGGATACGACGTCGCCAACGCGCGGAATCGGCGCGGCGCGCAAGTGGATCTTCGACGAGATGACGCGCATCGCTGCGACGAGCAGCGGCCGGATGACGGTGGCGTATCAGTCGTCGATGCAGAAGAGCGCGCGCACGAAGAACGAGCCGGTGGAGATGATCAACGTGGTGGCCACGATCAAGGGCACGACTGATCCCGATCGTATCTACATCGCCACCGGTCACTACGATTCGATCAACTCCGACAACTCGAACGCGACGCTCGACGCACCGGGCGCTGACGACGATGCATCCGGCGTTGCCGTGATCATGGAGCTGGCCCGCGTGCTCTCGCAGCATCCGCTCGAGGCCACGGTGATGCTGGCCGCGGTTCAGGGCGAAGAACAGGGACTGCTCGGATCGCGAGGGCTGGCCGAAGAAGCGGTCGCGAAGAAGTGGAACGTCGAGGGGATGATCACGAACGACATCGTCGGCGGCGCAGTCGGTGGCGAAGGCGACATCGACAATCACACCGTGCGAATCTTTTCGGCGAATCCGAAAGGCGCCGGCGAAGGATCGGCG
>DATLVW010000630.1:0-2466 GCA_035577085.1 Thermoanaerobaculia bacterium | reverse complement strand
CGCGGCGTACGTCACCGATTTCCTCAGCGCGGTCGACACGCAGCAGGTCTCGCTCGATCTGAAGGACGAGAACAGCCAATGCATCGGCCGTCCGTCAGCGAACGACGCGGACATCGCATACGAATACCTGTACGTAGTCATGCCGATGCGTTTGACTGCTTGATCCTCCGCTCGATCGCCACCCAGGCGTTCCGCAACCTCGCATCCGAAGAGGTTGCGTTTCATGAGCACGTCAACATCGTCGTCGGCCGCAACGGGCAGGGCAAAACCAACCTGCTCGAAGCAATCTACTTCCTCGCAACGACGAAATCGTTTCGCACCTCGCGTGTGGCCAGCCTCTTCGCGTTCGGCTCGCCGAGCACCTTTGTCTCCGGGCAGATGCACCGCTTCGGCGTCGATAAAACGCTATCCGTCGGCCTGGAGACGGGGGAGACCAGGCGTCGCGCGCTGCTGATCAACGGCGAGCGGGTCCCTCTGGCGGTCTACGTCAACGCCATGAGCGTCTTTGCCTACTCGTCTGCGCGGCTCGATATCCTGCGTGGCGCGCCGGAAGAGCGGCGCCGTTTTCTCGATCGCGGTATCGCCAGCATCGACCCTGGCTATCTCGAAGCCGTCAGTCGTTACGGACGTGTCCTCCGTCAACGCAACGCGCTCCTGGCCAGCGGCAGCGCATCTTCCCTCGCTGCCTGGGATGCGGAGCTCATTGCCTCGGCGGCCCCACTCCAGCGCGGACGTGCCGCTTACACGGAAGCGCTGGCGTCGTCGTTCGCAGCGATCGTCGCCGAGCATGGCTATCACATCCATAACCTCGCAATCGCGTACAAGCCAAGCTCGGTCGACGATCTGGCCCGGATCCGCCGTGACGAGCTTCGCGCTCGCATGTCGCTGGTCGGGCCGCAGCGCGACGTGCTCGAGTTTTCGGTGAATGGCAGACCGGCAGCCGAAGTGCTCTCGGGTGGCGAGCAGAAGATGGTGGTCCTCTTCCTGAAGTTCGCCAAACTCGACCTTTTCCGGCGTCGTTTTGACGAGCCGGCGGTCTTCCTACTCGACGACGTCGATGCCGAGCTCGACCTTGAAATCCTCGAACAACTGCTCGTTAAACTACCCTCCCGGACACAGGTTTTTGCCACCTCTGCCAAAGAGCGTTTTCTGCGAACGTTGGAGGCAGGTCCGCACCGCCGCTTAGTCATTGAAAACGGGCGAGTTGCGGCGACGAACGATTTGCCGTGAAACGTTCCGTGGAACGCAATAAATCGCGATACAATCAGCGTTCTTAAACGCGGCGCAATCCTCGCGTTAAAAGCTCGTCGGGAGACGCGCTACCTACCCCTGAAACCAGCACCCGGAAAGCAATTGAATGGCAGACGACTACACCACAGACGAGACGAATGTTGACACCGACTTTGACGCGTCTGAAATCAGCCCGCAGAGCCCTTCTATCGCGGGCGACTACACCGCGGAAGACATCAAAGTCCTCAAAGGTCTCGACGCCGTACGCAAGCGTCCGGGCATGTACATCGGCGATACCGATGACATCACCGGCCTGCATCACATGGTCTACGAAGTCGTCGACAACGCGATCGACGAAGCGCTGGCCGGTTACGCGAACAAAGTCCTCGTCACGATCCACACCGACAACTCGGTGACCGTCGAAGACAACGGCCGGGGTATCCCGGTCGATCTGCACAAAGAAGAGAACCGCTCCGCCGCGGAAGTCATCATGACCGAGCTGCATGCCGGCGGAAAGTTCGACAACAACTCCTACAAAGTCTCCGGCGGTCTGCACGGCGTCGGCGTCTCGGTCGTGAACTTCCTCTCCGAATGGCTGGAGCTGGAGATTCATCGCGATGACTATGTCTGGCGCCAGCGCTACGAAGGCGGCGTGCCGAAGAAGCCGATCGCTCGCGGCGAAAAAACCACGCAGCGCGGCACACGTGTCACGTTCAAAGCCGACGCAACAATCTTCTCGATCTCGGAGATGAACTTCGAGACCCTCTCGCAGCGCCTTCGCGAGCTGGCCTTCCTCAACTCCGGCGTCTTCATCGCCATCAGCGACGACCGCACGGAGAAGAAACACGAGTTCTGTTACCAGGGCGGCATCGTCTCGTTCGTCAAGGACCTCAACAAGAACAAGGTGCCGCTGCATGAAGACCCGATCTTCATCCGCGATGAGAAGGACGGCGAAGCGGTCGAAATCGCGATGCAGTGGAACGAGGGCTACACCGAGAACCTCTACTGCTTCACGAACACGATCAAGAACCTCGACGGCGGCACGCACCTCGTCGGCTTCAAGGCCGCGCTGACGCGCACGATGAACAAGTACATCGAGGCGTCGGGCATCCTGCAGAAGCTGAAGCTCAGCCTCGAGGGCGACGACATCCGCGAAGGACTTAGCGCCGTCATCTCCGTCAAGATCCGCGATCCGAAGTTCTCATCGCAGACGAAAGACAAGCTCGTCTCGTCCCA
>DATLVW010000629.1:0-3111 GCA_035577085.1 Thermoanaerobaculia bacterium | reverse complement strand
GGAGCGGCGATGCTCTTCGAGATAGTAGATGCCGGGCAGGCGGAGGGCTTTCACCGCGGCGCTGACTTCGAGCGGCAGTTGGCGCGCGATCCAGACGAAACCGCCGCTGGATGCAAGCTTGGTATTCAGCTCCGCCGCACTGAGTTGCAGCGCGGCAACGCTTGCCAACGCCTTCGCGGTCTGCGCGCGGTCGCCGATGGCTTGCGGGTCGGCGTAGATCGATTCGGCAGCAACGCTCTCCGCGAGAACGCGCTGGCGGCTGTCGAAGATCGAGCCGCGCACGGGCTGGAGCGCCAGCGTCCTCTCCTGCTGTCGCTGCGCTTTGACGACGTAGTCGCCGTGACGCACGAGCTGGACTTGCGCCAGACGAACGATCACGACCAGCGCCCATGCGGCGAGGAACGCGAAGAGTTGCAGGAGGCGCTTTTGCGAGATGGGCATCAGCGGGAACCTGCGGGGGTGGGTTGTGGGGGGTGGGGAGTGGGAGCAGAATCCGCCGGCGGTGTCTGGACCATTACGACGACGCGCGGGTCGGTGTGTTGAAAACCGAGCTCGGTGGCGCGCTGTTCAACCGCCCCGAGCGAGGTGCGGCGATCGAGCTCGAGTTGCAGCGCACGGTTCGCGTTCTCGATCTCCTGTTTCTTCTTCTGCAGGCGCGTCGCTTCGTGTCCGAGACGAATCACCTCGAGGTTCTGCCAGGTGAACAGCAGCAGGAAAAGTCCGATCGGGACTCCTAAACCGAGGACGGCAAGCAGCTCGCGGAAACGCTTGCGGTCACGCTCGCGAACGATGTGGGAGTTTTCGATCGATTTCTTCTGCGCGTACATGCGGGGAACCTTCCGGGGACGTAACGGAGCCAGGGAACAAGGGTGAAGATCTGCCTACAAGCACGACCCGGAAACCATCCACACCCACCCACGCTCCCCCAGCCACCCCTCCCGAGCTCCCGCGGCGCACACACGCCCACCCTTCCCCAACCTTCACCCTTGTTTCCGGGCTCCGGTTACTACGCGCTCCAGCTCCTTCGACTCCGAGCTGCGAGCACTTACCTGTCAACTCTCAGAACTTCGATTTCCTAAGAGCTGACAGCTAAGAGCTTTTCCGCCACCCGCAACTTCGCGCTGCGCGACCGCGGATTGCGATCAATTTCTTCCTCCGAAGCAGTGACCGGACGGCTTGTCAGAATCTTCACGACCTCTTTCGCGCCGCACCCGCAAACCGGCAGGTTCGGCGGGCAGGTGCACTCCCCTTCCAACCGCCGCAATGCCCGTTTGACGATGCGATCCTCGAGTGAATGGAACGCGATGATTGCGATACGCGCCCCTTTTTCGAGCACGCTCACGGCGTCGTCGACGAACTTGTCGAGACCCACCAGCTCCTCGTTCGCGGCGATGCGAAGCGCCTGGAACGTGAGCGTCGATGGATCGATCTCGCGAAACCGCGGCTTCTTCACACTCCTCACGATCTCCGCCAGCCGTGCCGTCGTTTCGATCGGCCCCTCGGCACGCGCATTCACGATCGCTCGTGCGATACCGCGCGCCATCGGCTCTTCGCCGTACTCGCGCAGAATCGTGGCGAGCTCGCGCTCCCCGAGCGTGTTGACCAGTTCCGCGGCCGTCGTCGACTCCGGCCCCATCCGCATATCGAGCGGCGCGTCGTAGCGGAACGAGAATCCGCGCGATGCGTCGTCGAGTTGCATAGACGAGACGCCGAGGTCTGCGAGCAATCCGCTGACCGCCTCGATCTTCTGCTTCTTCAGGATGTCAATGAGCGTCTCGTGGCGGCCCTGTGCGAGCGTCACGCGGTCTCCGAATTTCTCCAGCCTCGCTGCCGACGCGGCCAGCGCCGCCGGATCGCGGTCGATGCCCAGGAGCCGGATCGATGGGTAGCGCGTCAGCAGTGCTTCCGCGTGTCCACCGAGCCCGATCGTGGCATCGACGAGCGTTCCGTCATCGCGCGAGGGACGGAGAAACTCGACGATTTCGCTTAAAAGAACCGACTGGTGCATGACATCTCACACACCGTGCAACTCCAACTCTTTCCAATCCTCGGCACTCATCGGCGTCTCGGACATCCGCTGCTGGATCTTTTCGCCGTTCTCGACGATGAGGTGGTCCGTGTTCCCGAGGACGACGACGTCTTCGGTGATGCCGGCGACGTTGCGAAGGATGGTCGGGATCAGCACCCGCCCCTGCCCATCGATCGTTGCCGCGTGACCGAAGAAGTTCACCTTTTCCATCAACTTGTTCTTCGCCACCGACGACGACGGCACCTTGGAAAGGCGTCCCTGGTACGCGTACCAGACCGCCATGGGATAGATGAGAGCCCGCTCTCCGTCCATCGAAGTGATGAAGCACTCGGAGCCGTGCTGCTCTTCAATGACCTTGCGGAAGTTCGAGGGGATCTTGAGGCGACCCTTCTCGTCGACCTTCGCCGGGGCATGCCCCATCAAGACTGGCTCGACCATTTCCGCTCTGACTTTCGTGTTTCGAAGCCTCTTTGTACCACTCCCGACCACTACTGTCCACAAAAATCCACTCACCGTAGAAAAAAGGGGGTCTGAAAAGGCTTTAACCACAGAGACACAAAGGACACAAAGGAGATGACTCCTCTGTGTCCTTTGTGCCTTTGTGGTTAAAGGGTCTTCCGCGTTAGTTCAGTCCCCGATCGGCGGCCCGGGCGGCACCTCGGGGAGCTTGGGCAGCGCGCGCGGCTGGTCCGGGCGTGCGAGAAAGCGCTCGATGTCGTCGCGCATGGCGTGACGATGCGCGACTTCGGCGTCATCGCGAATTCCGGCGTCGGCGAGCTTCCCCGACAGCCGGCGCAGGCCTTCGCTCGCCTCGGCACGCACCTGCGGATCGGCGTCGGCGTTCGCGGCGAGGTTCATCAGCCGCGTCGCTGTCAGGCGTGCCGAGGCGCGGGTGATCGCCCCGCGGTAGCCGCTCTCACGTCTCGTAACCGTTGCGATGACATCATTGATGATCTCGTTGAAATCGGGATTCGCAGCATCCTCGGCGTGAAATTGCACGAGCCGCGCGGCGCGGCGGGCATCGAGCAGGGCGGCAAGCGTGATATCGGCCGACGCCATCGCCGCGCTCACCGGATCGAACG
>DATLVW010000628.1:0-3275 GCA_035577085.1 Thermoanaerobaculia bacterium | reverse complement strand
CGCCTGTCCACCGCAGCATTCGCCGACTGGTGCGCCGTCGACCTGCTCAACGATGACGGCTCGATCCGCCACCTCACCGTGTCGCATGCCAATCCGGTGCTGCGCGATCTGGCCTTGCAGTTCCAGCAGGTAGCGTTCAGCGAGCCGGAGAATGCGCCCGGCGCGCCGCAAGCACTTCGTCTGCGCAAATCGGTACTGCTGACGGATATCGCCAACTCGCAAGAGAGCGGCATCCGTCCCGCGGCGAAGGTCACGCAACTCATCGGCGCCCTCGGATTGCGGTCGCTGATCAGCGTGCCCCTCATCGTCCGTGACAAGGTTCTCGGAACGACCACGTTTTCGTCGTCGCGACGCCAGTACGAACCGCTCGACCTGCAGCTCGCCGAGGAGTTGTCGCAACGCGCTGCGATCGCCATCGACACGGCCATGCTGTTCCGGGAAGCCGAAAGCGCCAATCGATACAAGGACGCGTTCATCGGCACCGTCGCGCACGAACTGCGAACTCCGCTGACATCGATCATCGGCTGGGTACAGCTCGGGCTGCGAAACCACGACTTGAGCAATGAAGCACTCCTTCGCGTCGACGAGAGCGCGAACCTGCTCCGTGTCTTCACCGAGGACCTGCTGGACGTCACGCGCATCCGCGAACAGAAGCTGAGCGTGGCGATGGAGACCATCGACTTTGCGACGGTCGTTCGCTCGGCGATCGAGATGACGGCGATCAGCGCCGCCGCGAAAGAGATCAAGGTTTCTTCGCACCTCCTGCTCGATCCCGCTCCGTTGACCGGCGATCGCGTCCGGCTCCTCCAGGTCGTCTGGAACCTCCTCAGCAACGCCATCAAGTTCACCGACCCGGGCGGTTCGATCGACCTTCGGCTGGAGCAGTACGGCAATGCCGCGCGGTTGTCGGTCATGGATACCGGCACCGGCATCAGCGCCGACTTCGCACCGCACGTGTTCGAGCTGTACCGCCAGGCCGCGGGCTCTCCCGGCCACCTCCCCGGCCTCGGCATCGGTCTCTCCATCGTCGCGCAGATCCTGAAACTCCACGGCGGGACGGTGCGCGTCGAGAGCGCCGGCATCGGCCACGGATCGACGTTCATCGTGACGCTGCCGTTCCCCGTTCCATCAGAGCCCGCAACACCCATCGGGCGCCGCAGCAAGAGCGCCAAACACGTACGCCTGGATAGGCGTTCGTAGTCACCGCGATCAGTAAAGGAGCTTCCTTGACCCGACACGCCGTTCGCACCACCGCCGGAAAGATGAATCGCAGCGACGATCTGCTCGCCGACGAAAAAGAAGTCGCCGCCGCCGTCCTCCGCGCCAACCCCGACTTTGGCAACCCCCACGTAGTCCGCTGCGACTGGTGCCACGAAACCCGCACCCTCTTCCGCGACGAAAACGAAGCCCCCTTTAAGCTAACCACCCACGGCTGGCTCTGCGAGACGTGCAATGTGAGGGCGGCAAGCCAGGAAGTGAGGTTTTAAATAGTGTTCCAGCCTGACGATGCGACTGCGCGCCACTTCGGATAGTGTACGGAGAGGGCCTCCACTCAGAAGGATAGGCGGCACATTCTTATCCAAGCTACGCTCATTAACCGATCAATCGCGCCATCGTTCTCATTCCGATACGACCCGACATCGAAAGGTGGGTACAGCGCCATGTTCAGGCGTCACATCTCAATCCTGGTTCCGTGCGCCTGGCTCTTGACCATGGGCGCCTCGGCGCTGCACGCTGATGCAGCTGCATCAACGGCCATCGCTCCGCCGCAGCGTCTCAACCTCGCGCCTTGCAAACTTCCTGGAATCGAGCGCCAGATGCGCTGTGGGCGTTTCGATGTCTTTGAAGATCGCAAACGGCAGTCGGGTAGAACGATTTCTCTGCGAGTCGTTGTGCTGCCTGCAAGCAGTCCCGACCGTGCATCCGATCCCATCTTCGCGTTCGAAGGCGGCCCCGGCATGTCGGCCGTCGAGTCGGCAGCGGACGAGCTCGCGGCTAACGCCGATCTCAATCGCACACGAGACCTTGTACTCGTCGACCTGCGCGGCACGGGCGACTCGAACGGATTGCAGTGCAAGTCGCTCCAGGGACACAAGGGGGTGCTTGGTTTCCTGGAGAGCTTCCTGCCAGTGGATGGAGTTCGCGCCTGCCGCTTGGCGCTCGAGAAGCGAGCGGATTTGAAGTTCTACACGACGACCTTGGCCGTCGATGACGTAGACGATATCCGCGCAGCGCTAGGTTATGACCGCATCAACCTCGAGGGGGACTCTTACGGCACGTTCGCGGCGCTGAATTACATGCGCCGGCATCCTGAGCACGTAAGAACGGCCGTGCTCCAGGGCATCGTCCCCCCCGACACTCGCATGCCGCTTTACTTCGCCCACGATGCCCAGACGGCACTCGACCAGGGGCTCGCCGCGTGCGCCAGAGACTTCGCCTGTCACACGGCATTCCCCGATCCAGCCGGCGAGCTCGATCGCCTCCTCGCCAAGCTTGAAAGGCAACCCGTCGAGGCCACCTTCAAAGAACCGAGTGACGGACGTCAGATCAAACTCGTGCTCGGCCGCAGCGCCGTTGCGCAGACAATCCGTTACATGCTCTACACGCCGGTTACCGCGGCACAAATCCCTCTCCAAATCCATCTGGCGACACAAGGCAACTTCACGCCAATCGCTGAACGAGCGTATTTCTTCGGCAACTTCGTTGCGTCTCTGTCTGACGGGTTCTATCTCTCGGTAACCTGCGCCGAGGATGTTCCCCTCTACACGCTCGCCGAGGCCGAGAAGGCAGCCAAGGGTACTTTTCTGGGCGACTTTCGCGCGCGCGCGCAGAAGGCGGCCTGTGCGGCGTGGCCGCAAGGCGAAACCCCGGCCGGCTTCACGCAGCCGGTGCGCTCCGAAACGCCGACCCTCCTGCTCTCAGGCGAGCGTGACCCGGTGACTCCGGCAGCCTGGGCCGAACAGGCTGCACGCACCCTCCCACATTCCAGACACATCGTCGTCCAGGGAGGCGGCCACGGATTCGGTGGCGAGAAGGGGATCGAGTGCCTCGACCGCACGAAGGACTTCATCCAGCGAGGCAGCGAAAAGAACCTCGACACCAGCTGCACCGCCAAGATCGAGCCGGTCCCATTCGTCCTACAGTGACGAGCGCGCAGCAGAGATACAGCTCTCGTCAGCTGACCTCGATCGGTTCGGTGGCACCTACGCCAGCCCCAAGCGGCAATGAGCTGGTCGTGCAACGGCACGGCGAAAGATTGGAGGTCTCGATGGGCG
>DATLVW010000627.1:0-4015 GCA_035577085.1 Thermoanaerobaculia bacterium | reverse complement strand
GAGCAGAACGTCGACGCCGAGTCGATCCTCAGCGCCGTCTTCAGCAAGCCGATCGACACCGGCACCAGCGCCGCGCCGGACGATGTTGATACCTACCTGCACCAGCACAACTTTTTCACCGTCTGGATGGGGCCGGCGCTGCCGCCTGGCACCGCGGCCGGAACGCCGCTGGCCTGGACGGACATCACCCAGCAGGCGAAGTTCAGCAGCGACTCCGGCGGCCGGCGGGTGAAGATCGACGTCGGCGCGTCATTCCAGCGCGGCGCAACGTACCGCGTCCAATTGAACAAGGCGATCACGAGCGTGCCTGCCAGCGGCTCGAGCACAGCGCCCCTCGAGATCGGCCAGGTGCGCGACAGCAAAACTGGCACTGTCAGCGGCGGACTCACCGACCCGCTGGTTCTCTGGTTCAAGGTTCGCGACGTGGCAACGCTCGGCGCCTTCAAGCTGCGCCAGGACAGCTCGACGTCGAAGGGAAACATCCGCGACTACGCCCTCAACGGCAACGTCCTCTTCGTCGCCGCGCTCGACGGCGGTCTCCTCGCCTACGACGCTGCTGATCCCGCGTCGCTCAACGAAAGCACGTCGACGCCACCTCTGCCGCTCGGTTACGTCGCAGGGTCGCAGAATTTCTGGTCGGTCGCCACCGACCAGCACGGCAGGGTCTACACGACCGGCGCCGGCAGCACTTTCAACTCCATCAACAGCTTCCGCATCGACGACTTCGTCGGCCACGACGGCGCCGTGCTCTCGTCGCCGCGCGTCGTACAGCCGCGCTCCGGAGGCATCGTGTCGTGGGCTGTGGGCTACAACGCCGGATTCGATGTCGAACTGGTGCTGAGCAACCGGCCCGAGGGCATTCCCCGAAAGCTGCAGCTCGCCGAGCAGGACACCACCATCGACCTCGGCACGTTGCAGCACTTCATCGACTCGCCGCCTGCCGGCGTGACGATCACGAACCAGAGCACGACGAACGGCATCGTTCAGCTTAAGGTTCACGTCCAGAAAGAACCCGGGTTCCCCTACGTATCGCAGCGCATCACGATCGAGAACACCACCCGCGACATGCGGTGGTCGGTCGACGCCTACGACTCCGGCTTCCCGACACCGGACATCGATTACATCGTCGGCGACCCGGGCGACACCCTGCGCCTGATCTACAACGAGCGCACCTACGGCATCGTCACGATCTTCGGCTATGGCATCGGCGTGTTCGATCTCAACGCCATTGAGTCGAACGACGACCGGCAACACCAGCCGTCCGGTTACCAGGCCATCAGCGAGGCCGTCAAGATCACCGCGGCCGACGTCCTGTCGACACCGATCGTCTCGACCATCGGCGAGACGTCATGCCAGCCGGTCAACGATCCAAAGGCCATTCCCGACCTGTCACTCTCGCCCGACATCACGCTTCTGTCGGGGATGAATGCCACGACCAACAACCCGACGCTTCGAGCGTTCGGTCTCGATGTGCATCGCGGCGCGCTCGATGACGTGATCACGCCTCCGGCGACGACGAGCGGCACGGCCGCTGCCAATCAGTGTGACGACCGCGCTCCCATCGGATTGCTTCTCGGTCCGCCGACAATATCGGGGGCGCCGAATCCGAACGTGTCGCCACGCATCAAAGCACTGGTTGTCCCATTCCAGACGGCGGCGGGAGGCCGCATACCGGCCGCTCGCTTCAACGGAATCGCGACGTATCACTGGCGCCTCGAGGCGCAGGACAACGCCGCGCTGCCAGCCGCAGCGGGTACGCCACCTCCTCCGACCTGGGGCCAGCGTCACTCCACCGCCGGACAAGCGGTCGACCGCGATTACCTCCTCATCCCCGGATACGAGCTCGGCCTGATCGTTCTCGATGTCACCTACCCGGCCACCGCGCACATCGACAACAGCAGTGTCGCCGACATCATATGGATCCCCGGAGGCGCCGTCGGTGTACGCGTCATTCCGCGCAGCCATTACGCCACCGTCGTCGACGCCAACGGCCATGTGCTCATCGTCGATCTTTCGAACATCGACCAGCGATGGGATTCGCACGGTACCGAGCTTCCGGCGGATGCTCTCTTCAAGAACGTCGCGGCCGCGCTGACGGGAACGTCGGCGTATGGCACCGGCGCGCTCGACCCGCGCGTCGTCTGGATCTCGCCGAATCCGATCGTCAGCAGCACTCTGCCGCCCGTCATCGACATCGATACCGGCATCATGTTCGCCGGCTCTGTCGGCGACCAGATGACCAAAGTCATCGCCGCATTCGATCCGCAGATCGAGATTCGTGCCGACACCGGCCGTGGCGGTACGAGCCAGGTCGGCGGCGTCGTACCGCTCGGCGTCGATCCTCCAGCGGGCGCTCTCGTTGCCGCAGCGGCAGGAACGCCGCCGAACAACGCCTCCCTCGGCGCGTTCCGGCTGCAGATCACGCTGCCCGGTGGCGTCGCCGAGAAGCTTGCCAACCAGATCCTGCAGCTCGCCGTCGAGAGCGAGCGCGTACCGGGCGCGGTCGTCGAGCAGACGCCCGAGGTCAATTTCAGCAAGCCCTTCCCGCGCTCGAGCTTGCGGCAGGTGCGTCCGGACGGCTCCAGCGACAACCGCGCCGTTCCGGCCACCTTCCAACTGACCCGCTTCGCACCGGCCAACATCGCCGCCGCGCTGCGACGGCAGAAGGGATTCAACACCTTCGTCTCGCCGTGGATCGTCGCCATCGCCGATCCGCGCGCGAGCATCTCGTACAACTGGAACGGCGGATCGCCGAAGGACTTCGGTTGCTACACGTGCACGCGTCCACCATTGCTGCAAGGAAAGACCGAAGCCGACGGCGTGTTCGAGATCTGGTCGGGCGGCCGCGACTTCAAGGTCCGTCCGGAGCTCGTCGCCACCGCCCCAGGTACCACGCTCAAGACGATCTTTGACAGCACCGGATACGGCTATCTCGCGCAGGGCGATCGCCTGGTCAAGCGCTTCCCCACCATCATGGGCGACACCACGCGCGGACTCGACGTCGTCGCCGCCGGGCAGAATCCTCCCGCCGCGGGCGGCGCGATCCAGGAGACGATCCTGCTCCACTCCGGCGAGTTGACGACCTCGAACGTCGACCTCGCCCCCGGCGGCCGCGCCGGCTGGGATGTCGTCGTCGACCGTCATTACCGTTCCCGCACCATGCTTCCGAGTCCGTTCGGACTCGGATGGACCTCTTCGCTCTTCCGCCATCTCCGCGCGCTGCCAAACGGCTCCGTCGAGTACCGCGACGAGACCGGCGAGGTCTTCCTCTTCAACGCGCCGGCGTCCGGCGCCGACCACTACGGACAGCCGAAGGGACTGCTCATGCGCCTCGTCCGCACCGACAACGGCTGGCAGATGATCGACATGAAGCGTCGCATCTCCAGCTTCGACAACTACGGCCGCCTCGTCACCGAGTCGGACGAGTTCGGCGACCCAGGCATTTCGCCGACCAACGGCAACAGCATTCGCTACATCTACGACCTCACCGGACGGCTCGTGCAGGTCATCGATCCGGTCAACCGCGCCACGAAGATCGACTATTGGGATGATTCGATGCTCACCGGCTGGAAACACGGCCGCTTGAAGACGATCACCGATTGGCGTAACCGCAAAGTCGATTACGACTACGACGACGATGGGTTCGGCGGCGGCCGCCTGACGAAGGTGCAGCTCGCCGACGTGCCGGACGACTTTGAAAACCGCCGCCCGACAATCATCTACACGCCGGCAACGATCCCTGGTACTTCGTACAACGACGGCATCGAGCTCGATCCGGAGCTGAAGGCGATCTCCGATCCGTCGTTCAATGACGGCACGAATGCTGGAACGAGCCGCGTCACGTTCAGCTACAACACGGCCAACGGCCCCGACCCCGATCGCGCCAAGGTCACCGGCCAGACGTGGCCCACCGGAGACAGCGTCTCCATCTCCGCGCCGTACGGCGCGTCACCGACCGTCACCGATGCACGCGGCCACGCGCGCACCTACACGTTCACCAGCGCCGCAAAGCCGG
>DATLVW010000626.1:0-5724 GCA_035577085.1 Thermoanaerobaculia bacterium | reverse complement strand
GCTGCTGCTCGGGATCGTCGCCGCCGGCATGCCTGTGTTGCACACCGTCGGGGGACCGCGCAGCGCGGCTCACGGTTTTTTCTTCGTCTGGACGCTGCTCGCGCTCGGCGCCACCGGCGTGTTCTCCATCGTGCTCGCGGCCAAGGCACTCTGGTTGTCTGTTCGCGACCGCGCCCGGAGCCCGGTGACTTCATAGTGTGGGTGCCAGAGGGGTCACACCTCGGTCGTTCTGCTGTCGACCGTCAAACGCTATCTTTCAAACGGGCTCTTCTCCGCGTTGGCGACATCGTCGAGTGGAAGGGGTCAGGTCTGAAGTGTGAAGTGACGGCGCCCGCTTTTCGGTTCTTGCCGCGATCGATCTTCCGTCACTTCACACTTCAGACCTGACCCCATACGCTTCACCGCGAGCGAACGGGATCCTTCGCTACTCTTTGTCCGCGATTCTCTTCAGCGAGTGAGCGATGTCCGCGAGGTGCTGCTCTATCTGGACGATCTTCTCTTGTGATATCCGCATGTACTCGCGGTAACCGCCCTTCGATCCCCAACCCATTCTGCGCATGAAGAAGACCCACAACCCGACCAGGAAAATGACTGGCGCCCACGTGATGAGAGCGGTCATGAGGGGTGAGTCCGGCGGCTGATTGTTTGCGGCGAACGCTGGCATGCTCGCCAGGGAGAAGAGACACAGCGTTGCGACCCAATGAGGACGATGACTCAAGTTGCCTCCATTCGAATACGGATGGCTGGTGCCGCCCAACAATCTACGCCTCAGCCGCGTAGCCCGCACTCGTGATCGTAGCACCTACGCTGACAGGGCCGCGGACGTCGGCTGCAGGCATGAGTTGGACGGCGCCGCGCGCGAAGCCCTTTTGATTTAGACGAATGCTCCGCCACGAAGAGCGGCGAAAGAGACTGCGCCAACGCCAATGTGAACGGCAACGAGAGTGAGGACAACGCGTGTGCGGTTCGTTGGTCGTGCGGACGCTGTTACGAGCCCGTAGATCGGAAACTGCAGAAGGGCCAAGGTGATCGTGGCACCCGAGATGACGTTGGCAGTCAGCCGCGTAGAGAGCATGGCGAAGGGAAATAGGGCCACCGCGGGCACGTAGGTACCGTGGCCGCCGCCGGCTAAGTAGCCTGCCACGACCGTAGCCGTTCCGCCGGCCAAGGCTCCCAGCGCAATTCCGATGACGCGTGGACGTGCCATATGACTCGAGTAGCTAGGCCTGGGTTCAAAGGTGCCAGAGGGGTCACACCTTCGGTCGTTCGGCTGACGACTATCAAACGCTATGTTCCAATCGGAGTGTTCTCCGCGATGGAGACATCGTGACCCTTCCCTCCGGAGGCAGGACCCACGGAGCGAAGGCGTGACCCTATTGCGTCGTGCCTCCCTACTCTCTGCGCAGCTTCAAATTCCCGTTATGCGCTTCGAAGCGGAGCTCGGGGCCGCCGCCGTTCACGGTTCCGTTGAGCGACGCGCGGTTGTGCGTGACGGTCACCGGAAAATCAGATGCGACCGATTCCCGCCGTCGTGTGTCGGTATTGAGCGTGAAGCGCGATGCGGCCGGTAACGTGACGTCGAAGTCGCCGCTGTGCGTCGTGAAGCGGCTCGGTTTCGTGAACGACGCGAACTCGACGTCCGCGCTGCCGTTGTGCATCTCGATGTCGGCCGCGCCGCCGAGGCCGCGGACGCGGATCGAGCCGTTGTGGCAGTGTATGCGGAGGTCGCCGCGCAAGCCGGTCACCACCGTATGCGCGTTGTGATCGTCGATTCTGACGCGCGCGCCGGCCGGGACGTGGATCGTGTAGCTGATCGTCGGCGAGCTGTTGAATGAGAAGAACGCGAGACTCGGGAAGTCATGGTTCGGGTATTGGGACACAATCGATACGCTCGAGCCGCCGTCCGAAATCTTCACGTCGGTCTCGCGGAGTGCGTCGTCGCGCTCCGCCTCGATATGCGCCGCGATATCGACGCTCGGCTGCGGCCAGGCGACGACCGTCACCGAGCCGTTATGCGTATCGACCGACACGCTGCCGTCCGCCGCCAGCGGCAGAGCTTTGTGAATGTCGCGCGTCGCGGCAGTGGCGGAAAAGGCGAAGAAGGAGAGAACGAGAGCAAAGGTACGTCGCATGGGCATCTCCTCGCGTTATCGGTGATTACGCGTGGGGACGCAAAAAGTTAACCGCCGCCGAACAGCCGGATGCAGCGCGCATGCGCAGCGGGACATTGGGAGGGGTGAGATGGGGGTCACACCTTTGGTTTTCGCGAGCCTACTCGAACGCGGACATAAATCGCGCAGTTTCATTGACTTGCCTTAGGTGTGCCGGAAAAACATCGTCGCGCGCTCAAAGGTTGAATTCGTACCTAAGTCGTTGCAAACAAGTCAATTCTCCGCGGAGTCGCTTCTTTGCAGGGACGGTGTCGTCATTGGATCCGAGGCCGTAAGTCAATCCGCACTACAACTTGCGCGAAAATGATCCGGAACGACCGAAGTGCGAAGGTGTGACCCCACTTGCGCACCGCTACTGGCCGCGTACCGCTGCAACATAGGCCGCTGTGTCGTAGTAATTGCGAACGCGAACAACTTTGCCACCACTGAACGTGTATAGACGAACAATCTCGCTGTGAAAGGGCCGGCCCGTCGCGCGAGCAATCCCTTCGCCGATGAAGATTGCGGCGACATCATCTCCGCTAACCAGGTACCGCTGTAGCGCGACTTTGTCGTACCGCATGGTCGCGACGAGTTTCTTCTGAAAATCTGAGACGCCTTCGAGCCCGTGCCACGTGCCGGCGAAAGGCAGAATCTCGGGGGGACCGGAAACCCACCACTCGACGTTTTCGGCTAGCGCTCCAGATTCACGTGCTCGTTGAATGATGCTGGGACCTCCATGGATATAGCGAATCGCATCCAGGTGTTGGCGTTCCACGCGCGACAGATGGCCGGCTAAGCCACGCGCTTCCGGAGGCAGCCCAATCGATGTCGAGGAAACGCATGCCGATAAGCTAACGAACGATGCCAGCAAGATGTATCGCACGATTCACCCCCTGAGGTTTGCGTCTGCCCAACGGATTCTAGCTCGCCGGCGTTGGGCCGCACGCAGGCGGTGAGATGGGGTCACACCTTCGGTTTTCACGAACCTCCTCGAACGCGGACATAACTCGCGCAGTTTCATTGACTTGTTTTAGGTGTGCCGGAAAGACATCACCGCGCGCTCAGGCTTGAATTCGTACCTAAGTCGTTGCAAACGCGTCGATTCTCCGCGGAGTCGCTTCTTCGAAGGGACGGTGTTGTAATTTGGGATCCGAGGCCGTAAGTCAATCCGGCACTGCAACTTGCGCGAAAATGATACGGAACGACCGAAGCACGAAGGTGTGACCCCACTTGCGGGAACACACACCGAGAGCTCGACAGAGCGTAAGCGGTGGCTCGCGCGCATGCATTTCTACAACTATCACCGAGCCCTTTCTGCTCTCGGCGACAATCCACCGATCAGTCGCCTGGATAGGAACAACGTCGCGAGACGAACAGTTAGTGATCGTTTCGCCGACGTCCGAAAACCATCGATGACAGCGGCTAACCGTCGCTTGGGATTTGCCCGCCCACATTGACAGTGCCTGCTAATGTGTGGGCTCCGAAATGGCGAGAACCGGCGCCATGGTCTTTTTGCCAAATCTCACCTTCATGATTCGAGTGGCAAACATTGTTCCGGTACGGCGGTGATAGGTGAAGTATTCGACTTTCCCATCGTCAGTGGAGAGCTCAGGATGCGCGACTCCCCATGTGGTCCATGACCAGCCGGGACCGGACCGCAGGGTGTCGATCTCGATGTCAGGATCGGACCAGGGTCCCTCGGGAAACGGCGCCGTCCGAATCGAGAGCTTCGAGTCGACCACACGGCTGGATACCGCGACAAATCCTCCGAAGAAGGGACTCCGATGCACCGATAGAATGCCGCCCTCCATCCCCCCTGTAAGGATCGGTTGCGCGTCGCGCCACTCCGTACTCCAATGCCCGTCACCCGCGAAGAATCGCCACGAACGCCGGCTGAGGACAGATGCGAGCGGCACTCGAGCGAGGCGGCACGATGCGGAGAGACCCTCGGCCTCACACGCGAATACATAGAGATTCTCGCCATCGACGACAGCGGCCGATCCCCAGGGTGGTTCGTCCTCTGCGAACAGGTTGGTTCTTTGGCAACGGAGATCTGTGCCGCAGACGGCAAGCGATGGGATGCTCTGCTGCGGCAGTGAATCCTGTTGCAATACGCGGCGATAGAAGAGAAAGAAACGGTGACTTCGTGGATCGGAGGCGATCGAGGCTGGAGTCAGCGACCAATGCGCCCCGCACGGATCGACACAAGAACTTCCGTTGTGGCGTCTGTTGAATGTGATTTCATCCGGAGTCAGAGTCAGCCCAGCCGTCGCATTTCGCAATTCTCCCATTTGTGCATCGCCAGCGTTCGATAGAGCCAAACGATCGCCGAACGCCCAGAGGATGTCATTACCCAACGCTCCGCTGCAGCCGCCCGGCTCTGACACGATTTCGCCGTCGCGTCTCATTACGCCGAGTTCGCGGACGTCCTCGACGAAGACGCGAGGAAGCCGAGTCCGGATCTCTGTCGCGGACACGCCATCTCCCGTGCGCTCCAGGACAGCGGCGAGGCGGACAGCGGCCACTTGAGCGTACGCGCCACGCATCCCCTCCTTCGATCCCAATGTCTCCAAGGCCCGGCGAAGCAGGTTTTCGGCTTCCTGCAGATGCCCTTGCGCGGCCATCGCGGCGCCGAGGTCAGACCGGATCCGTGCGACGTGATCGGGAGGCTCACCGACGCTTTCGAACAGGGCGAGCGACTCCTGAAGCGTAGCGGTCGACCCCGAATCGCGGTCCTGAAGTTGCCTTTGCGCCTTTTCTTCGAGGACGCCGGCCAGTCGCTTCCGGAGCGTGCGCATTCTCACGGAACGGTCGCCGAGCGTTTTTCGTTGGCGCTCCACTGCGACCCTGTAGACGTGTTCCAGCGCCGCATTCTCTGCGGGGTTGAACGGATGGAACGACTGCCCTTCCATCGTCTCCAGAAGTTGCTCCAGGTTCCGCTGAGTCACATCATCGAGTCGTCCGGCACCAGGTGGGAGAATGTGCAGGATTCGATCGACGAAAGTACCAGCTGTCTCAGGTTTCAGCATTTGTGCGGCGAGCGCCGCGGTCCTCAAGGTTTGAGCATCGCGAGAAAGCAGGGCGTGCCCGACGAGAGTCTCGACGTCGATCTCCGTTCCGGCGGGCGGCTCAATTTCGGGATCCGCAAGAAACCCGTCCTGCAGCAGCTTCATCAGCACGAGACGGTTCACTGCCGACACCGTCAAGGCGCGTTCATTGAGTGGCTCAACAGACCGCTGCAGCATCTGGGAGCGGCCCGTGAGCTCGCGATATCGCACCGTATCGCCGAGAAGCGCGGCTTGGAGCGATTCCGCGTCAATGGCATTCCTCTGGATCTCCAACTCCGCGTGCATCCGTGAAGCCTCAGCACGCAAGTAGAGAACGGTCATCACGATCGACTGAGCGGCGAGCAGAGTGGCGGCCGTGGCGATCGCAATGACCATACGGCGGTGCCTTCGCACGAACTTCTTCAACCGGTAGAGATGGCTGACCGGCCCCGCCGTAATCGGCTCGTCGCCGAGGTGGTGCCGTACGTCGGACGCAAACTCCGAGGCGGATGAATAGCGGCGAT
>DATLVW010000625.1:0-9818 GCA_035577085.1 Thermoanaerobaculia bacterium | reverse complement strand
ATAAAAGGTTAAGTCCGGTTGAGACGACTTGTCAAGCGGCAACGCGTGGAGAGGCCGAAGTGTAACGTTTGCAGCAGCATGCGCGCACATGCGTTCCGGTGGTGCCACGTTGCGTCGCAGTAGGAGCGCACGTGCGCGCCGGTGGTGCCAAGCTGCGATACGGGGGAAACCGAGGGCGATCCGCAGATGACACAGATGGAACTCAGATGAAAACCGTCCTCCATCTGCGTTCCATCTGCGTCATCTGCGGATAAGGAGCCGTCGAAAGCCTCCAAGCCTAAAAGCCATGACTTCGTTGAATGGTAGCGCCGCTCGGATTACTGTAGGTCGATGGCTGGACTGAAATACATTGGATCACTTCACCGGGTCCGTCGCGTTCGGACTGACGAACCGCTGCAGGCACTCTGGCAGGAATGGCTGAAGCTGTCCGATGATCAATACCTCAAAGAACGATGGATCGGCAGCACGCCTGACCAGCGTTTGGCAGTCACTACGAACATCCGTCAGGCCCACGAGTACCGCGCGGCGAGCAAGGCGACGTCGCTCCTGACGCGTCCTGTACTCGTCTACTACAGCGCGTTGAATCTTGCTAAAGCGGCGATTCATCTGAAGACCGAAGCGCCGCCTCCAGACCATCACGGCTTGATGAAGCCGGAAGCTGCAGATGACATCCTCGATATCGCTGCGAAGGTAAACAACGGGGCGTTCCGTTCGCTTTCGGATCTACTCGGGATGACGACGACGATCGGTCAGCGGCTTACGCTACGCAACTTCATCGGGAGCATCGTAGAACTGCGCTGCGACGTGAGCGACTACTTCAAGATTCGCCCGACCATCACCCCCGTGTATCCCGACATCTTCATGGATGGCACGATCCGGCTTCTCCTTAAGCCAAGCGATCTGAGCGTGGCCACGGTCGAAGAAGCAATCGAAATCCTGAGGAAGCAGACCACTTTGTTCGACGATTTCCATTCGCTTCGTTTTCAGGATGTGATGCTGGAGAACAACAAGATCCGCGCAGATGAACTCAAATCGAAGGGTGCCGCCTTGATCGAGAAACACCTCGACGTCAGCGTGTTTGAAGATCCTCGCTACTACGTCAACATTGCACCTGAAGAACAGCGAATTCCGGCTGCACCGGCGTATCTTGTCGCCCTCTTTCTCTTGAGTTGTCTCGTTCGGTACTGGCCCGCTCACGTGCAGCGCTTCATCACCACTCCGGAGACGCGGGTGGCTTGGTTTGTCGAGACACTCTGTGCAACCGCGGAGCGGGTGCTGCCAAATCTCCTCCTTGACCTCATCGCTGGATATCGAACACGATTCGTACCGGCCGGTCTGCTATAGCGACGATCTCTTGGAAGGAGCGAACTCCTACTTGCCTCAACACAGGCGTAGGCTTGCCTTCTCAGGGGCTCAGGTCTCAAGTCTAAAGTGGTTCAAGAATTGTAACCACGGCGAGAGGATAGCGTCGTCACTCTAGGCCTTAGGCTTGACCGCACTTGCGACAGTCTACTCGTCGACCATCCTGAGTTCACTTATACCGTGCTGAAATGATCGCTGGTAACTTCAGGACTACTCCGCGGCGTCCACTTCAGAGGACTTTGAGCCCGGACTAACTTCCCGGCAGGGCCTCCCTCATGATCTGACCAAAGGTTTTCCCGCCGAAGTCCAACCCAAACTCGTTTTTCAGTATCTCCGAAAGCAGCGCGCATGACGCCCTGACAACCGGCACTAATCGGTCGCGCCGGACACTTGCATCGTCAAGCTCCGTACCGAATAACGGCGCATTTGCTGCCAGCACGATTCCGATCACGTTCGCGGGCACTGACAATAGCTGCCGAACGTTCGCTGCGATCGGCTCATTCGCACGAATTTCCCAAGCCCTCAACAGCCCCCTGATTTCTTCCTCGCATTCTGATACGGTCACCGCGAGACCATCAACCGGACTTCGTTCCAACCGCAGATTGATCGCCTCAAGCCGAAATAGGTCCTGGAACAAGCCATTGCCAACTGCGTTATCGACTAAGGCGAGACGACGACGGGTATCCTCGATTGATATCTCTGCCAGTTCAACGCTCGCCTTTCCTTGTCCCACCGCCCACTTCATGATGTGGTAGGTGAAGTACACGTAGACGAACGCGCCAATGGTCGAGAGAACGACCATGATCGTCTGAAGGTAGGTCGTCCAGTGAACGGGAGACGGCGCGGCTTGCATTAACCTAATCTACCCCAAGACAGCAACTCCAATGACCACTCCCACCGTCGTCTCAACCTCCGGCGAACCTGTCATGCCTGGCTTCTCTCTGGGGGTCAGGTCTAAAGTCTAAAGTGCCCAAGACGGGTGTCGCTACAGCGGCAGGACAGCGCCGGCACTTTAGACTTTAGACCTGACCCTAGATCGCCTCGCGGTTGCGGCGCAGGCGGACTGCGGCGGCGATGCATGTTGCGGCGATCGCCAGGCCGATCCAGAGGCCGGGTCTGGTCAGGAATTCGAGGGGGTGGGAGGGCCAGGGCATCATCGTCATCGCGGCTCCCTTTGCAGGGCTGGCCTCCATCCCGCCGCTGATGCGCGAGCCCAGCATGGTGGCGAAATGGGTGGTGTTGAAGACGATCTTCTCGATGAAGCCGATCGCGGCCAGCGGCAGGAACGCCCACAGAAAGGGCATTCGCTTCGCCCACGCGGAGACCAGCAGCAGCCAGCCGAAGATCGGCGCGTAGTAGAGGGAGTGGACGGTGATGAGGTGATAGAGCATGCCCGATGTCATCTGGAGCCACGGCAAGTTCCATAACGCGGCTGCGCTCTGACCCTTCATCGACAGATAGGCGCTGGCCGCCAGCAGCATGATCGATTGCGTAACGATGGTGAGCAGGAACGTCACCAGCGGCAGGATGACCATCGGCACGGTCATCTTCGACAGCACTGCCGTCCAGTCCGAGACCGGCATCGATTTCCAGAAGAGAACACTCCGGTCGCGTCGCTCGCCATAGAGCGCGTCGAGACAATAGAAGATGGCCACGATCAAGGTCGTGCCCATCAGTACTCCGGCTACGAGCTCGTCATGCGCGGCGAGCTTGTCCGGCTGCAAATTGTGCCTGACGGCGCCGAGGGAGGCGAGCGCGATCAGCGCCGCGACGATCAGCGGGGCGAGGTAGATCGAACGGTTCTCCCACAGCTCGCGCCGCACTGACCAGAGCATCGTTCCTCCGTGATTCATGGCGTCGCTCCTCCTTGCCCCTCCATCACCGCCACGAACTGATTGGCGATGCTCGGAACTTGATTGGACAATCAATGCGAATGTCGGTATCGAGGAGAACTTCGCCAGTCACGAAATGAAGCGCGTCGTGAATCGGGACCGATCCAGCGCGATTGCCTCGATTTCCGCGATTTGCTCAGCGGTCAGACCTTCGTAGACCTGACCGGCCAGCGAAAGGGAGTCCTCGCCCTGAATCGCACTTTCCACGCGCAGGTGAACGCGCGCGCCCTCTGGCAGCGCGGGCGCAGTGAGGGGTTCGAACACCCCATCGTGATAGACCGCGTCGAGATCCTGCATCAGAGATTCGCCCACCCGGAAACTGTAGCACGCCAACGGTCTGGAGCGACAAACACGTCATCGCGAAAAGCCGTACGAATATATGGCGCACTTTCCGTCTCTCTTCGCCGCGATCCAAGTCATCTACCATGAAAGAAACATCGATGGATCACGTGTCTGCGTGATCGACGTCATGCATGATTCACTTTCCGATAGACAAGATATATGTGATTCGAGCATACTGCGCGGCTCTTAACGCAGCCAGGCTTTAAAACAACGGGAAAGTAATGGGTTGGGTGAGTGCCCGGAGAGGATTCGTTTACCTCTTCGCAGGCGCGTGGCGTGTCGGACACTTTCTTCAAGGGGTCAAACATTGCGACGCATCCTTCCGATCACGCTCATCGCTTTCACCGCCCTCTCGGCCTTCGCGGCCGGGGATACGCTCCTCTTCCCGAAGCCGCTGCATCTCACACGTGAGCTGGTCGATCCAATCTCTGGAAAGACCTCGCACCTGGAGCAGTACTGCTTCGCGAACCGCGTCATCTCCATTGCCGGAGCACGCACCGTCATCGCCGATTATGACCGCTCCGAGCTGACGGAGATCGACCGCGAGCACGGCACCTACAGCGTCACGCCCTTCTCCACCGTTGCCAGCGCGCGGCCACATCGGAAAGTGGTACGCGCGGCAACGACTGCCTCGGCGGCAAGCGCTGCGCCGGCCATGGAGCACCGCGGCACCGATCGCCGGGCCGGGCGCAGCGTCGACCTTTACGCCGGCGATGACGCCGCACACGCGCTGCATGCGGAGGTCGCCGTCGATCAGGGTGCAGCGCTCTCACGCGATGCGTTCGACGTCCTCACCGGCGCCGCCTATCCCAGCGAAGGCGACGCGTCGACGGAGTTGATCCGCAGCGCGTCGCGCCGGGCGGTCTCGGGCGTCTCCGTAAGCAGCACGACCGTCAGCGAAAGCTACGGATTGCCGATCGAACAGACCACGCGATGGAACGTGAACGGCCGCACCATCACGGCCACGAATCGCGTCACGCGCCTCGGCGACGACGTTGCGCCGTCCGATCTCGTGGCCATCCCTCCCGGCGCCCGCCGCGTCGATTCCCACATCGTCGTCACCGCCCGGGAGAGCGAACAGCTCGATGCACTCCCCGGAAAAGCCCATCCCTGAAGACCGCCATCTAAACGAGAGTGACCGGTGTCCAACTTCCGAAGACGCTTTACAGAGTCTGCCGCCGCGGTGATCGCGGCAATCTTGTTCGTCCTTCCGGCGCACGCCGACGTCGTGACGAAAGCCGATCTGCAAATTCAGGGATCGAGTCTCGCTGTCGTCGACACCGTGGTGACGACCCAGCTCGGGACGACCGCCTTCGTTCACACCAGCTTCGGTGGTCTGCAGGACGATCAGGCACCGGTCATTGAAGGGCTTTCCGCCGCCGGCGATCTGACCGGCCCCGGCATCACGACGCCGATTCAAATCATCACCGCGCCCGGACACGCGTTCCAGATCTCCGGGCTCTCGCAGGAAGGCGTTTACTACCTGCAGAACGTTCGCTTGATGAACGGTGCGCAGCTCCTGCAGCTCGCCGCGCCGAGTGCGGCGGCCATTCAAGTCGCCAATACGCTGAAAACCACCGTCACGGTGCGCCAGCTCACGCCCGACGAAATGCGCGCCCGCGGCATCAACATCGATCCGTCGAATTACGACGTCTTCGAATACACCTTCTCGTTCCTGGTCAATGGACAGACCGTAACGGTTCCCTATCCCGTCATCATCAATCGAACGACGCACCAGCCTGAACCGGGCGCGCAAGAGGATCCCTACGGACTCCCGTCGGACACGCAGGGGGCTCCGCCGCGGTGGGTGCCGCCCGGCAACGGCCAAATCATCATCCTTCCCGACCTTCTCGACTTCGGCGACAGCCCCGACCCGCCCTCGGGTCCTCTGCCTGGGAAGTCGCATCCGCAAATCCATTGTGCGATCGTCATTCCGAACAGCCTGGCCGTTCTGCACCAATTCTTCGCCGTCGGATTGGTCGTGGCCAACGGCGCGCCGGCCGGCAGCAACGTCAAGCTCGATTCCATCACCGCATCGATCGACGTTCCGAATCAGCTTCGCATCGCCAAGGTCAATCCCCCCACCACGTTCGGGCAACCGGTCACCATTAAAGATCCGAACAATCCCAACGTAACGTTCCTCATCGCGCAGGCGACGGGACAGGCCGACTGGACGCTCGAGGGGCTGAAGGCGGGCACATACACCGTCAATCTCGACGTCAAGGGGACGTTCCAGTCGCCCGGGCAGCCCGATCTACCACTGGAAACGAAGCCGCAGGCGACGGTGGTCATCCACGATGCGCGCTTCAACATCACCTTCTCGCATCCGGACACGATTCGGAAAGACCTGCAGTACAGCACCTACACGTACATCACGAACATCAGCGACGCAGCGCAGACGATTACGCTGTCCGATCAAGGTCTGCCCACCTGTTCCAGCGGCGGCTACCTCGCCAACGTCTGCCGCATCGATACGTCGCCAAGCTCGTTCACGCTGACGCTGCAGCCAGGCGAGACGAAGAGCGTGCAGTACAAACTGCAGTCGTCGCTCACCGGGCACATTTTCGCGACCGCCGCGTCGATCGACGGCGACAACTCCGCCATCGCGTCGGCGGCATTCCAACTGGTGATGGGCGTGAGCCCGACAGGCGTGCCGCTCTCGCCGGCGACGCTGATCCTCCCCCACTACGCGACCACGCCATACATCTCGCAGAACCTGCTGGACGCGGAGCTCGGCTACCTCGGCATCGCCTACAGTCTCGCCACCGCGCCGCTCAACAACCAGACCGCGAAGTTCCCGCGTCTGATCACCACCGACGTCTTCACCCGCGCGGTCGATCTGGCGCGCGCCGGCGAACGGATCTTCATCGGCGAAGATCCGCGGGCCTCGCTTTCGAACTTCACCCTCGACTCGCTCGGCAACGGCAACCCCCTCGCGGAGTGGGACCAGTTCTTACGCCAGGAAGTCACCGATCCGGCCGGCGACACGGCGCGCGCTCTGGAGAGCGCCATGGGCGCCGAGCTGTCGACCGCCTTCTCGCAGCAGGGCGGAACCTTTAATGACATGGCCGATCGTTTCGCTGGATCGACCACCGACCGCGGACCGTATGTCTTCGCGCTGGTACATGGCCCGAAGAGCAGCACGGCAGCGAGCGCCTTCGACGTCCAGGTCACATCCGTGGCCACGGGGCAAGTGCTCGGCGTCGACGCCACGCAGACCTCCGGATGGAAGCGGCAGATTCCGTGGGGCGGGCTGTTCCCGCTAAGCGGCAGTGTCGAAGCCGGAACGCTCGCGGTCATCGGACGATCGAACGAAGCGCTCGACCTCACCATCACTCCATCCGTCAGCGGCGCCGCCACGATCGATCTGATCTTCCCCGCGCCCGACGGCGTCACGCTGATGCGTGCCTCCGCGCCGTTCACCGCCACCGCCGGCCAGGTGGTTCACATCCACATTGCCAACGGCGTCGCCACGAGCAACGACGTGGCGCCGGTCCCGCACGCCGTCCCGGTCGCACCGGTCGGCATCGTCGCCGCGCGGCAGGATACGTTCCTCGACCCCGACGGCCACACCGTCTCGGTCCTCTTCAACCGCCGCCTGCCGGCGACGACCGCCGATCTCAGTCCGGACTTCGACACCGACGTCGTGCTCGACTCGAGCAAGTTCGGCGTCAGCTACACCGGCAAGCGCACCGTCGCGGGCGCGGCGCTGCAGCCGGACCGGCGGATCATCCACGTCAACTACGACACCGCACTGTCGAGCGACGTGCAGTACCAGATCCACACGAGCCATCTGGTCGATCCGGCCAGCAATGCCACCGTCGTCCCTGTGGTCGATCCGCGCAACTCCGCACTGCTGCTCGGAACGGTTCTGCACGGGGACAACACGATCATTTCGGGCGCGCAACTGTTTCTCACGACCAAGAGCGGCCGCCAGTATCAGCTCAGCGATGCGAACGGTAAGTTCCTCTTCGAGTACATCCCGCGCGATACCGACGCCGGACAGAACGGCGACTACAACATCTACGCCGTCGCAGAGGGACGAAGTGCCTCGCTCGACGGCACGGTCCGGCTTCTCCACACGCTCTCGCAGATCAGCGTGGTCTTCCTCGGCCGCGGCTCGGCGCAGGGAACGGTGCGGTATGAGGACGGCACGCGCGTACCGAACGCCACGGTCGTCGTCGGCAGCACGCTCTTCCGGACGTTCCGCAGCACCACAACGAAGAGCGACGGCACGTTTTCGGTCACCGACCTTCCGGTCGGCCCGCTCACATTCAGCGCCCAGGACGCTGCGGGGAACGTCTCCTACGCTGCCAACGAGCTCCACGCAGGCGGCGAGGTCGCCGTGCAGGACATCTCCATCTACCGGCAGCCCTTCCCCGGCGTCGGCACGGTTTACGGCCGCGTCATCCGCAACGACACGAACGCGCCGGTTGCCAACGCGCATGTCGGCGTCTACAGCCAGGGTTACGGATTCAGCGAGATCTTCACCGACGCCACAGGCACCTTCTCGTTCCCGAAAGTGCCGGCCGGCTTCGTCACTGTGCTGGCCGCGAACTTCGCGATCTCGCCGACCGAGGTTGCCGTCGACTTCGATCTGAAGGCGAACGAATCGCGCAACATGGGCGACCTCAAACTCGTCATCCCGACCGCGAACACGGTCATGGTCAGCGTCGACGGCGACGTCACGGCGGAAGACCCGCTAAACCCCGGTCTCTTCCATGCGGTGCCGAACGCGCAGGTGCAGATCAAGGGCATGCCGGTCGTGGTCGCCAACGCGGCCGGGCACTATCGCTACGACTCCGTCCCTCAGACGGTATCGGGGACAGACATCGCGGCCTACGACCCAGCCACGAGACGCGGCATCAGCAAGAAGCTCCCCGACCTCGTGCCATACAGTCAGACCACGCCGACGAACAACGTACCGGTGGCGATCACGAACACTTCCGGCTCCGGGAAGGGAACGATCCGCGTCCACCTGCTGAGCGCATCCGGGCAGCCGGTAACCGGCTATCACGTCTTCTGGACCGATACCGCGCAAATGTGGTCCGCCGACGAGACCAGCCTGGGTGTTTACGAGTTCCAGAACCTCGCCGTCGGCACGACACTGCCGATCGTCGCGGCGCCGCTCTCGCTGAGCGATCCGACGTACGGCTATCAGATGACGACGGGAACCGCTACCGTTTCCTTCGCCGATCAGATCGCCGCGATCACGCTTCGCCTCAAGGGACAGGGGACGATCACCGCGAATATCCAGCAGCAGACCCAGGCTGGTGTGTTCATCAAGCTGGCCGGAAAACTGTCGGTCAGCTTCCGGGTCTGGGACAACGAACAGTTGGACACGGTAGTCCACACGGTCTTCGCAAACACGGACGGAACCACCGACGCGATCTTCCAGAAGGTCCCGGTACTGCCCTCGCCCGCCCGGGTCGAGACTGTCGAGTCGGCCGGCTACGCCTCGGCCGACGCGACGATTGGCTACGACGGCGCAGTGGTGCCGAAAACCCTCATTCTCACGACGCTCGCCGAAGTGCGCGGACATGTCTTCGCACCCGACGGCTACACGCCCGTCGCCGGCGCGGCCGTGCACATGTTCGACAACAGTCAGGACCTCGGGATCGCGATCACGGGATTCGACGGCAGCTTCGACTACAAGAACATCGTTCCCTCGTCCTCCTTCTCCGTCACGGCCGACTACACCATCAACGGTATTTATCGCACCGCGATCACCACCGGGTCGACCCCGGTCAACGGCGGCATCGTCGACAACGTCAGGCTGGTCCTCCAGCAACAGGGCTCCGTCGAAGGAACGGTCGTCGATTCGAACAACAATCCGGTGCCCTTCGCGAAGATCTGGCTGCGCGAGCTGTCATATCCGGCGCGCGAGCTCGGCACGGCCGCCGATCCGCGCTTCACCGACGGCACGGGACACTTCCGTTTCAACAACATCTTCGCCGTCAGCGTGCGCGTCACTGCCGAGGATCCGACGAACCAGGAGAGCCGCGGCGACTGGGGCGGCGCGGTCACCAAGGAAAACGACGTCGAGAACGCGCCGATCACGTTGAGCTCCACTGGTCTGGGCTCGGTGCGCATCACCGTCCTCGATCCGAACAACGCCCTGGCTCCTGTGCCGAACGCCGAGGTCTCGCTGTATCGCGGCGCTCTTTTCGATTTCGGAACGACCGACGCCAGCGGCTCGATTCAGTTCGATCAGCTCCCGGT
>DATLVW010000624.1:0-2252 GCA_035577085.1 Thermoanaerobaculia bacterium | reverse complement strand
AGTCGGACTGGAGAGTCCGACCTACGTACAACCACTACAATCATCCCATGCACCGCTCCACGCGACGACTCATCGGTCTCGCGGTTGGTCTCGTCCCTCTTTCTCGTTGTCTGTGCGCTTCTTTATCAGCGAGGAGGGCTGACATGGTTTACGTAGGTCGGACTCTCCAGTCCGACTGGTGTTGGCAGTTCCGCTGAACGTGAAAGTCGGACTGGAGAGTCCGACCTACGTACAACCACTACAATCATCCCATGCACCGCTCCACGCGACGACTCATCGGTCTCGCGGTTGGTCTCGTCCTCTTTCTAGTCGTCTGTGCGCTTCTTTATCAGCTCGGGATGGCGCGGCTGGAGGGGCAGCATCGCACCTTCTGGGACAGCTTCGAGTGGGCGGCGGAGACGCTGAGCACGACCGGCTACGGCGCGGACAGCCACTGGAACCATCCGGCCATGGTCATGCTCGTCGTGATCGTCCAGTTTGCCGGAGTTTTTCTCGTCTTTCTGGTCGTCCCGATTTTTCTGGTGCCGTTCCTGGAGGAGCGATTCGAGCGGCGCGTTCCGCGGGTTGCTCCCAAGGTGAACAATCACGTCGTGGTCTATCGCTACGGGCCTGCGGTGGAGACGCTGCTTCAGCGGCTGGCGTCGCACAGCGTCGCGTCGATCGTCGTCGAGACGGATGAGGCGACGGCGCGAGCCGTGCTCGAGCGGGCTCAGGCCGTCGTTTTCAGCCGTGCCGAGGAGGATGCGCTTGATATCTGCCGGTTGAGCGAGGCGCGGGCGCTCGTCGCCAATGGGCGCGACGAGGAGAACGCCGCCATTACGCTACGCGCACGGCAGATGGGTTTTCGCGGCGAGATATTCGCGTTCGTCGAAGAGCCGGCGCACCGCAAGCCGATGGAACTGGCCGGCGCCACGGCGGCGTACACACCGCGGCACATCGTGGCCGCCGCTCTTGCTGCGCACGCCAGTGAGCGCATCAGCCCTCGGCTTCCCGGCGCGGAGGCGCTCGAACATCTGCAGCGACGCGAGCTGCGGATCGCCGCGGCCAGTCCTCTCGCCGGCCGCACCCTCGGCGAATCCAACTTCGGCTCGGTGACCGGCGCGGTCGTCGCCGGGCAGTGGATGCGCAACCGGCTGGACGCGCGATGCGATGCAGCGATGCGGCTCGAACCGGGATCGATCATCGAGGTCGTTGGCGACGCTGCCTCGCTCGAGCGAGCAGCGGCAATGGCCGGCTCTCCTTTTCTGCGCAACACGGGGCCGTTTCTGATCGCCGGATTCGGAGAGGTCGGGCGCAAAGTGCATGAGCTTCTCAGCGATGCCGGCGAGGAAGTGCGCGTCGTGGAGCGCGAGCAGCGAGCGGGTGTCGACGTGGTCGGCAATGTCCTCGATCCCTCTGTGCTCGAACGGGCAGGTCTTCGCGAATGCCGCGCCGTCGTCCTGGCGCTGAACAGCGACGACGCAACACTGTTTGCAACGGTCATCGCGCGCGATGCCGCCGTCGATGTGCCGGTGATCGCGCGGGTGAATCATTCACGCAACATCGACAACATGTACCGCGCCGGCGCCGACTTCGCGCTCTCGATCAGCGACATCTCCGGCGAGATGCTTTCCGCGCGCCTCCTCGGGCGTGTGGCCCGGTCGCGCGACGAGCACCGGCGCGTGGTGCGGGTGAAGATTCGCAGCGCTTCGGATCGCACACTGCGGGACATGGCCTCTCGCCAGCGCGGCTGCTCGGTGCTTGCGATCGAGCGGGCCGGGACGTTTGTCCCTGTGACTGCTGACTCGCGAGTTCAGACGGACGATCACCTCTACATCTGCGGGAGCGCCGAGGTGGTGAATGAGGTTGCGGACAAGATGCGGGGATAATGTCGCGATCTCGGGGGTCTCGGAGTCTCGCTGGCCTATCCGGAGGTGAGACGGAGTTGTCACCCGCCGCTTTTGGAATGGCTAAACTGGCAGCCGAGAGGGCCGAAACGGCGGGCGAATTGGACATTGGACACTGCACGGAAGGAAGGGCCGAGGGGTCACGTTACAACTCCCCTTCAAATTGACCCAGCCAGCTTAGACGCCGGCGCTCCGGCGCGCAAGTAACTGGCTGCCAACGAGTTAGAACTTCCAGGAAAGCAAAGGCCTGACCCTTCGCAGCCTGGAACGGCCGATTCCGAGCATCTTTTCTTTGCTGCGGAGCATCTTTGGATTCCTACGGAGCAACTTTTCTTTCCTACGGAGGATCTTTTTTTTCCTCCGTAG
>DATLVW010000623.1:0-3802 GCA_035577085.1 Thermoanaerobaculia bacterium | reverse complement strand
GCTTCGCCACCTGGCTCGCGTACGCCTACTCACCGGAAACGCTCATCGCCTGGACCCGCCGCGACGAAGGCACCAAACGTTACTATGCCGACCAGTTTCAGCACGTCTTCGGGCTCCCGCTGCCACAGGCCTGGCAGGACTGGATTACGTTTGAGCACGAGTTCCAGCAGCGCAACCTCGCCGAGGTGCGCAAATTCCCCATCACGCCCGAGCACAAGCTGGCCGCGAGCGCGCTGGGGTCGGTATCACGGATGTTTTATGATGCAGCGACGGGCGTTCTTTATGCGGCCGTACGGAATCCGGGTGCGGTCGAGCACGTCGCTGCCTTGAACACACGGGACGGGAGTACCCGGAGCCTGACGGACATCAAGGGCGCGGTGCACTATATGGTCACGTCTTTTGCGTACGACCCGGCCACCGGTACTGCATTCTACGTCGATGACACTCGCGCGTTGCGAGACCTCGTCGAGGTCAACGTCAAGACCGGCGCCAAACAGCTCCTGCTCAAGCATGCACGCATCGGCGAGATCGTGTTCAACCCGGCCGACCGATCGTTGCTCGGTGTGCGCCTCACGAATGGTCTGGCGACGCTGGTGCGAATTCCCTACCCGTATAAGAAGTGGACCGTAGTGCATGCGTTTCCGTGGGAGCAAGTGCCGACCGATCTTGATATTTCACCCGACGGTCGGCTGTTGTCGGCGACCATGAGCGAGGACAACGGCGCGCAGTTTCTGCGAGTGTGGGAGCTCGAGAAGGTCTTGGCGGGGGACTTGAAGCCGCTCTCCGAGTACCGGTTCGGGCAGTCCGTTCCCGAGGGATTCGTGTTTTCCCCGGACGGGCGCTATTTATTCGGCAGCAGCTACTACACCGGCGTGTCCAACATCTTCCGCTATGAAGTGGCCAGTGGCACGGTCGAAGCGGTTTCGAACGCGGAGTCTGGCTTCTTCCGCCCCGTGCCGCTCGCCGACGGTAAGCTCGTGGTGCTGACGTACACGGCTGCGGGCTTCGTTCCGGCGATCATCGAGCCGCAACCGCTCAAGGACGTCAGCGCGATCACGTTTCTTGGCGCCGCGCTCGCGGAGAAGTATCCCGTGGTCACGACTTGGCAGGTGCCGGCGCCGAGCACGGTCGACGACGAAAAGCTCATTACTGCAAAGGAGCGCCCCTATGTACCGTTGCACCGTGTGGAATTCTCGAACGCCTTTCCGGTGCTGCAAGGTTACAAAAACACCGTTGGAGCCGGCTACCATGCCAACTTCGAAGATCCGCTGCATTTCGCGAGCTTGGGGATAACTGCCGCCTACACGCCGGAAGAAAAGCTGCGGAGCGATGAGCGCGGCCATGTTGATATCACCGGGCGCTACGGTTTCTGGCACGGAGAATTGTCCTGGAATCGGTCTGATTTCTACGATCTGTTCGGCCCGACCGAGCGCAGCCGCAAGGGCTATGCCGCCAAACTGGGCTATGACTGGTTGCTAATCTACGACACGCCGCGGCGACTGGATTTGCTCTTTGACGTGGCGTATTACGACAAGATCGATACCCTGCCCAACGCGCAGAATATTGAAACCAACTTCACGCAACTGGCGACAGCAGAAATCGGCCTGCACTACACCAACGTGAAGCGCTCGCTCGGCGCGGTCGACGATGAGAAGGGTGTGACCTGGGAATTGGTTTACTACGGCAGCCACGTGCCCGGTGAAACCGCGCCGCAATTTCGCGGCGGGTTGGATTTTGGGTTTCCGGTCCCGCTGCCGCATTCCTCGATCTGGCTGCGCAGCGCTGCGGGAGTTGCCAACGGTGACCGCAACAGCGTCATCGCGAACTTCTACTTCGGCGCTTTTGGCAACAACTACGTCGACGACGGGTCCATCAAGCGGTATCACGATTACTACTCGTTACCGGGATTCCAGATCAACGAGGTCAGCGCATTGAACTATCTGCGCGAAATGGTCGAGTGGAATCTTCCGCCCTACGTGTTCGAAGCGGCGGGCACGCCAAGCTTCTATCTGACGTGGCTGCGGCCATCGCTGTTCGCCACAGGTCTATGGGCGGACCCCGGAAGCGATCGACACCACGCGGAGTACCAAAACGCCGGCGGGCAGGTGGACCTGAGTTTCTCTGTTCTGCACCGCTACACCATGACGCTGTCGGCCGGGTATGCGGTGGGTCGCGAGCCGTCCGGGCGTACGGAAAACGAGTGGATGGTTTCGCTTAAAATCTTGTAATCGAAAATCTCGGCTTCCAGAGGAAAACACAACGAGCGGGCCGCTTGCCCGCCGGCACTCCCATTCTCAACGCTGACTACTAAGCGCACGGAGAAGTGCTCGCGCATTCTCGTTCCCAGAACAATTACATACACATGATATGATAATGATATTCACACTAATTATGCATATAATGTGTGTCTATGTCGTTCCCTTTGTTCACTGCAACATCAGTCCTGGACCGCAAGACGCCTTGGCGAACAGCCGGGGGCCTCGGCGGCGAGGCGCAGCATCGTACTGTCGCCGTCTTCCATGGTCGCTAAGCGTCCAATGCTGCGAACGTTGCGGACGCCACTCACTCCGCCGCGAGCAGTATTGCGTATGCTGGAATCGGCCGAAGAGGACAGGAGAATCCTGTCGCAGCGGCTGCTCATTGGAACCTATCAGAAACCCTTTCTCATCGAGGATGCCGTTGAACGCACTTTGGAGTTCAATCTGGTTGGGGGCTCACAAAGCGCGATGCGCCGTTCGGATCCGCATGCGCTAATAGTGCCTTACACCCGCGAAATGATGGCATTTCTGCTCTGGCACCCCAATCCTCAGCATGTTGTGGCAGCGGGTTTAGGTGGGGGGTCGCTCGTGAAATATTGCTATCGACATCTGCCGGAGACACGCATCACGGCGATCGAAATCAATCCATGGGTAATTTCATTGCGGGATGAATTCCACATTCCGGCGGATGACGCACGACTTACCACTGTATGCGCTGACGCCCGGCACTATTTTTCGAACCCTGCGCCACCCGCCGATGTCGTGCTGATCGATCTGTACGATCGCCGCGGAGCGGCGCCATTCACGCGGGATCCAGCATTTCTGGCCAGTGTTAGGTCGCATTTGACCGCAACGGGCTCCGTGGTTTTCAACGTCGTAGGGACGGACGCCTGGCGCAGAGAATGCACGGCCGCTGTTCGGGAAGTTTTTGGCAATCCGGTAGTCGCAGCGCAAGTTAAAACCGACGACAACCTGGTGTTGCTTGCACTAAAGGGCGGCGCCGCGGCGCGCAGATTGACCGCCAGTAAGGCGCGCTTCGAAGAGATCAAGAAGCGTTTCGGCCTTGAATTGCCGGCTTTTCGGTTCGCGCTCCAATGATCATGGACCCTGTCGGGTGCTGTGTGCGACTTGATGTACAGGGCGATTTGTCGAGGGAGAAAGCCAATGGAAATCGCTCCCGATACTAGCGCGATCAATGTTCCCGCCCACGTGCGGCACGCACGACTACGTGAGTGGGTCACTGAGATCGCCACTCTGACCCAGCCCGACCGAGTGTATTGGGCCGACGGAACGGAGGCCGAGTACGAACACGTGTGCGAGGCAATGGTCCTGGCGGGTACGCTCACTCGCTTGAATCCCGCCAAGCGCCCCAATTCCTATCTCGCCCGGTCGGATCCGACCGACGTGGCGCGCGTCGAGGAACGAACGTTCATTTGCTCCAAGACACGAGAGGACGCCGGTCCGACCAATAACTGGGAAGATCCCGATGCGATGCGTGCCAAGCTTCAAACCTTGTTCCATGGGTCCATGCGCGGGCGCACCAT
>DATLVW010000622.1:0-7990 GCA_035577085.1 Thermoanaerobaculia bacterium | reverse complement strand
GTGGTGCGCATAGCCACTCGACGTCTGCGACACTTTCTATCGTTGTGAAACCGCCGATCACAGCCTGCCCATCGTTCGGGTCCGCTTCAACCAACTACATCGGGGCCGTTCCGATCGCCATCGTCACGGCCGACTTCAACCGCGACGGCAAGGCTGACGTCGCCATGGCGGCGTCTGGGAATCAGATCGAAGTCATGCTCGGTAGCGGCAGCGGCGGATTCCTGTCGAGCAGCTATTACAGCGTTGGCACCGCACCTGTTTCAATCACAACTGCCGATTTCAACGGCGACGGCAAACTCGATCTCGCCGTTGCAAATGCGATCTCCAACAACGTCTCGATCCTTCTCGGAAACGGCGATGGTACGTTCCAGACAGCGGTTGTCTATGCCGCCGGCTCCAATCCGTTTTCGGTGACGGTAGCGGATTTCAACGGGGACGGCAAAGCCGACCTCGTCGTCGCAAACAATGGCGGAAACACGGTCTCGATCCTGATGGGTCAGGGCGACGGCACGTTCCTGGCGGCTGTGAGTTATGCCGCCGGCTCCGGACCGTTCTGGGTCAGCGCCGCAGATCTCAACGGCGACGGCAAGTCCGACCTCGTAGTAGCGGATTACAATTCCAACAAGCTTGCTGTACTGCTGGGAAATGGCGACGGTACTATGCAGGCCGCCGTCTTTTATGCCTCAGGCACCGGCCCCTCGTCGATCGCGATTGGCGATTTCAACGGCGATGGGAAAGCCGATCTTGCCGCTTCCAATGACGGCTCCAACAACGTCTCGATCCTGGCTGGAGTGGGCGACGGCACCTTCCAGGCCGCCGTCAATTATGCCGTTCCGTCAGGACCGCATGTCATCTCGATCATCGACGTCAACGGAGATGGCAGCCCAGACCTCGCCGTCGCCAACAATGCTGCAAGCAGTGTGTCGATTCTCACGAGCCGAGGGGATGGAACGTTCCAGGCCGCGGTCAACTACCCAGCGACCGGCGCCGCTCAGATCGCCGTCCTCGATCTCAACGGAGATGGCAGGAGCGACCTGGCGGTCATCGATAGCAATGACTATTACCTTTTCACCCTTCTGAACAATGGCGTCTGCGCGCTGAACTGCAACACGATCGCTCCTGCGGTCAGTTACGCGGCCGGCACCACGCCCAAGTCGGTAGCCGCGGGCGACTTCAACGGCGACGGCAAGCTCGATGTTGTCGCCGCAAACGGCGGCGCGAACAATGTTTCGCTCGAACTGGGAGCGGGCGACGGCACGTTCCTCCCCTCGGGAACGTACAACGCGGGCAATGCACCCAACTCCGTCGACACCGGAGATTTCAATGGCGACGGAAAGCTCGACCTCGCGGTTGCCAACAGCGGCTCCAACGATGTGTCGATCCTTCTGGGAAATGGAAACGGTACGTTCCAAAGCGCCGTTGCCTACGGCGCCGGCTCGAGTCCACACGGAGTCGCTGTCGCTGATTTCAACCGAGATGGGAAAGCCGATCTCGTCGTCGCCAACAACGGATCGAGTAACGTCTCCATCCTTCTTGGCAGCGGAACGGGCACCTTCCTGACCGCGGTGAACTATGGCGCCGGCACCAATCCCGAATCGGTCGCGGTCGGCGATTTCAACCGCGACGGAAAGCTCGATCTGGCCGTGGCGAACTCCGGATCCAACAACGTCTCCATCCTCCTCGGGAACGGCGACGGGACATTCCAGACCGCGACCACTGTAAGCGTCGGTACGAGTCCCTTCTCGATCATTGCGGCGGATCTCAGTGGCGATGGGAAGCTCGATCTCGCCGTTGCCAACAGCGGATCGAACAACATCTCCGTCCTCATCGGCAACGGCAGCGGAGCGTTCGCTGCTGCGGTCAATTACGCCGTCGGCACGAACCCACGCGGCGTTGCGGCGGGCGATCTCAACAATGACGGGAAACTCGACCTGGCCGCCGCGAACTACGGCTCGAATAACGTCTCGATCCTGATCGGGAACGGCAATGGCACGTTCGGAGCGGCGTCCAACAGCGGCGCAGGGACGAGTCCGAGTGCGCTCGTTCTTCGCGATTTCAATCGCGACGGCAAACCCGACCTCGCCACGGCGAACAGCGGCTCGAGCGACATTTCCATTCTGCTCAATACGTGTCCGGTTCCCGATCTCACCATCACCAAGACACACACCGGAAGCTTCACACAAGGCGATACGGGAAAGGGATACACAATCACCGTGAGCAATGTCGGAAACGCTTCCACCGATGGCTCGACGGTAACCGTCATCGACACCATTCCCGCTGGCCTCTCGGCCACCGCGCTCAGCGGTACGGGGTGGACGTGCGTACTCCCGACCGTCTCGTGCAACCGAAGCGACACTCTGACGGCCGGAGCGAGCTACCCGACCATCAGTTTGACGGTGAACGTCGCCAACAGCGCGCCGGCCACTGTGACGAACAAGGTGACCGTATCGGGCGGCGGCGAGCTGAACGCGGTCAATAGCAGCGCCAGCGATGCCGCGACCGTCGCTCCCTTGACCGATCTCGTAATCGCCAGTACGCACCTCGGCAATTTTACGCAGGGCGACTCCGGGAAGAGTTATCGCATCACCGTGCGAAATGCCGGCGGCCTGCCCACGTCAGGTACGATTACCGCCATTGACACGCTCCCTACCGGTCTGACCGCAACTGCGATCTCCGGCAACGGCTGGGCGTGCAATCTCCCCTCGTTGACCTGCACGCGCAGCAACGTTCTCGCCGCCAGCAGTAGTTTCCCAGCCATTACGATCACGGTAAACGTCGCCGTGAACGCGCCCAGCAGCGTTTCAAACGTGGCCACTGTCTCCGGAGGTGGCGAGAGTAACGCCGGCAATGACACCGCCAGCGATCCGACCACGATCTGGAGCAGTCAGACCTGCGGAAGCTTCGGAGCGGGCGTTGGCTATCCAGTAGGCTCGTACCCAAGCTCGATTGCCACTGGCGACTTCAACCATGATGGGAAGACAGATCTGGCCGTCACGAGCTACTACTCTGCGAGTGTCTCGATCCTCCTGGGGGATGGTGCCGGCAATTTCGCGGCGGCTGTCAACTATTCCGTGGGAAGTTACCCTCGGTCCATTGCCACCGGCGATTTCAACAATGACGGCGTCGTTGATCTCGTCGTGGCAAACGTCGACTCCGGCAGCATGTCGATCCTCATCGGGAACGGAGATGGAACATTCGCGCCTGCCGTGAGTTACTCCGATAGCGACACCCCCGAATGGGTAACGGTGGGGGATTTCAATGGCGATGGAAACGCCGACGTGGCAGTCGTCAATTATTATTCGACCGTCTCGATATGGCTCGGAAACGGGAACGGCACGTTCCAGTCGAAAGTGAACTATTCGACGCCGGTCTATGGCGCGACATTCATCGTCAGCGCGGACTTCAATGGAGACGGCGCTCTCGACCTCGGTATCGGCGGCACTTACAACGGTTCGTTTGGAGTTCTGCTCGGCAATGGGGATGGCACCTTCCAAACGACGATCAATATTCCGGTGAACTACTACAGCTCGTTTGCCGCCGTCGGAGACTTCAACGGAGACGGGAAACCAGACATTGTCTTGTCAACCTACTATTCGTCCTATGTGTCGATTCTCCTGGGTAACGGCAACGGTACATTCCAACCGGTAGTCCAAATACCTGCTCCCTACGGTAACAACTACCTGGCGGTCGACGATCTCAACGGAGATGGGAAAGCCGATATCGCGATTTCTGGCTCGAGCGTCTCGGTCCTGCTGGGTAACGGCAATGGGACCTTCCAGACTGCGATCAGTTTTCCTTCCATCGGAGGGAACGGGCCCCTCGCGATCGGCGACTTCAACGGTGATGGCAAAGCCGATTTTGCGGTAGGCAGCGGCTATGAGTACAAAGTCTATGTGCTGCTGGGCGGTTGTCCCGACCTCACGATCGCGAAGAGCCACAGTGGAAACTTCTCCGGAGGACAGAGCAACGCCACCTACTCGCTGGTCGTCACCAACTCGGGCGGAGGCTCGACAGGAGCCCTTGTTACGGTCACCGACACGCTTCCCACCGGGATGACCGCGACCGCCATGAGCGGGTCGGGATGGTCCTGTGACCTCCCGAATGTGCGCTGCACCCGGAGCGATTCGCTGGCGGGCGGCGCCAGTTATCCAACCATCACCCTCACCGTGAGCGTGGCCAAGACGACGGCCACGAGCGTGATCAACACCGCTACCGTATCCGGCGGTAGTGAGACCAACACCGCCAACGACACCGCCAGCGATCCGACGACGGTCGTGCAAGTAGCGGATCTCACCATTACAAAGACTCACGATGGGAGTTTTGCGTCGGGGCAGAGCGGAAGGGTTTACACGATCACGGTGACGAACAACGGCGGAGCCGCCACCAGCGGAACGGTTACAGTGATTGACACGGTTCCGGTCGGGTTGACGCCTACCGCCATCGCGGGCGGCGGCTGGAGCTGCGATCTCCCCTCGCGCACCTGTACGAGGAGCGATGCGCTGGCAATCGGCGCAAGCTATCCGGCGATTACGCTCACCGTGAACGTCGACAACAACGCGCCGTCAAATGTTACGAATACCGCCACGGTCTCCGGCGGCGGAGAGGTCCTGACTTCCAACGACACGGCGAGCGATCTGACGAAGATCATCACGACACCCACGAATCTGGCCGCCACCGCAATCGCTACAACGCAGGTGACCGTAAGCTGGGATCCGGTCGTCAACGCCACGAATTATCAGATCCTGCGCAGCGCGAACCACGGCGCGTTCACCGTCATCGGGGCGCCGCTGTCGAACAACTTCGTCGACACGTCGCTGCAGCCGAACACTACGTACCTCTACCAGGTGCGCGCCGCAGACGCCTCGACCCTCGGATCACCGAGCAGCGTCGACCTTGCCACGACCATTCTCTTCACCGACGATCCGGTCTCCGGCGGCTCGACCTTCATCAAGGCCGTACACATCATGGAGTTGCGAACCGCCGTGAATGCCGTACGCGCGGCCGCCGGATTAACACCAGTAACGTTTACGGATGCTTCGCTGGCAGGGGCGGCGACCAAAGCGCTGCACGTAACGGAATTGCGATCCGCTCTTGATGCCGCGCGGGCCGCGATCGGCGTAGCCCCCATGATCTACACCGATCCAACCCTCGCCGGTAACCGCATCAAATCCGCCCACATCCGCGAGGTCCGGGCAGGGGTGAAGTGATCGGAACCATGCACCACAGAGACGCAGAGGTCACAGAGTTACCTTCTTTACCTCTGTGATCTCAGTGTCTCTGTGCTGGAAGATTTTCAACCGGCCAATACTAAAATTGAATCCATGAGCGAACGACTCGCACTCGGTTCCAGGATCGATCCCCTTCTCGACCGCCTTTACGCCCTGAACACGAGCCAGGATGAGGCGCTGGGATCGTATTTCTCAGCGCGGGCGCAGGAAGAGTCGTTCGATTGGAACGAGTTTGATGCGCGGACGAATCAGTTTCTGAGCGACAAGCTCGTTGCGCTTGATCGCGAGAAGGCCGAGTTCTGCTACCACCTGTGCCGTGCGTTGCGCGCCAGACGCGTGGTCGAAGCGGGGACTTCGTTCGGCGTCTCGACACTGTTTCTTGCTGCCGCCGTGCGCGACAACGTGCGCGATGATGGCGGCTCCGGCGTCGTCATCGCCACGGAGTACGAGCCGGCCAAGGCCGCCGCTGCGCGGAATCACTTCGCCGAGGCTGGGTTGTCGGAGTGGATCGAACTGCGTGAAGGCGATTTGCGCAAGACGCTCGTCGACGTTGGCGGCCCGGTCGATTTCATGCTCGTCGACATCTGGACGCCGATGGCACGGCCAGCGCTGGAGCTTGTCGCGCCGGCGCTGCGCAACGGTGCGATCGTCATCTGCGACAACACGGCGCAGTTTCGCGATGCCTATCGCGACTATTTCGGCTTCGTCAACGATCCCGCCAACCGACTGCGGACGATGACGCTCCCCTTCGAAGGTGGCCTCGAATTCACCGTTCGCGAGGATTGAGCCCGTGTGCGGGGGTCGTAGGCCGTCGGGGGTCGGGGGTGGGAGCAAAGACCTAGTGCGATCCGATTCATGAGTCGACGGCCTGCCTCCCCACCGCCACGACAACCGAAGCTTGATCGTTGTCGCAATCGCAGACGTGTCTCTCCAATCTGCAAAGTGCAAAGGAGCCGGGTTGACGGATTGCCAACGCGAGCATATATATGGCCGCTGTCCCCGCCGAAAACATCAAAACGCCGTACGTGCGTATGCACCGCTCGAGAGGAGGAGCTCCATGTCCGAAGAGACCAATGCCGACGTCCAGAATTCGTCGAACTCAGGGATCGGCTGTATCCATGACAGCAAGACGCAAGGCGTGATCAACCGCTCTGTTTCCCAGGGTGAGAATAGTACTGTGCCGTTCACGACCGACACGATCTGGTGGGGAGCGAACCTCACGAACTTCACAGGATGCGTCCAGGTAACAGCGCCTGGCGGCAACCCGCTGGGGAATAGCCAACTGATGACGGTCACCTCGGACACGGCTCCCGAGCCCTCGACTCCTCCCGATCCTTCGGCGCCGATGGCGCTCATCGTGAACAACGCGGGAAGTGGAGTCCAGTGGGCCTATTCAGACAACACGGGCTCGTTCGCGGGGCCTCTCGACGACGACGGCGCGTTCCAGGCGGTCCCGTACTCGCAACAGACTATCTGGTACGGCGTCTATTTGTCAGGCTTCACGGGGTACATCGAGGTGGTCGGCCCTGGCGGCAGCGTGAATCAGGGCTACAAATCCCAGATCAACGTCGAGTACCCCGACCAAACCGATGACGACAAACGGGCACATAAGAACCAAGGTAAGCACTAGCGAAGCGTGACGATCAGACGCAAGTAGACCGTCCGCCCCGCCTGCAGCACACGTGGTGCGCCTGCCAGAGGATCTGTGGCCGGGTCGTAGTATTGCTTGTCGAACAGATTGTCGACGCCCAATTGCAGCGTGGCGCGCGGAATCAGACGGCGGTCGCTCACGGCCGCATCGGCCGTCGTGTAAGGCGGCATCCGTGTGAACGGATTGGCCGCGTCCGTCGTCCCCTGGCCGGTCCTCCGCTCGCCGACGTAATGCGCGCGCAAGCCCGCGTTCCAGCGGTCTCGCAAACGTACATCGATGCCCGCATTGAGGCGATTGCCTGCGATGTCGGCGACGGGCAAGGAATCGAACCGCGCGTCGTCCGGATTGGTGAGCCGTGGATCGGTATGCGTGTAGTTTCCCCACCACTCCGTTGCACCGGCGTGATAGCGAACGTCCGTCTGCAGTCCGGTGACGACGATTCTGTCGCGATTCGCATAGCGGAGACAGCCTGCGCCGAAGCACCCGCCGACGGGATCGAAGCCGACGACATTGGAGTAGCTCGCCCGATAGAGCGACGCGTCGGCCGAGAAACGCTCCGATGGCTCCCATGCCGCGCTCAGTTCTCCGTTGCGCACACGCTCCGGCTTCAATCCAAAGCTCGGATATTCATTGACACCCGCAAGCACGCCGAACTTCTCGGCGTCGGTGGGATCTTTGAACGCCTCCGAATAGATTGCTTTCAAGACAATGTGTTTGCCGGTGGGTGAAAGGATAACGCCCGCGCGCGGTGTGAAGAGCGTACCGTAGCCGGCAGCGCCCGGCTTGTTGTTGATCTCGTTGTGGCTGACGCGGCCAGCGAAGACGAGCTTGACCCATGGCCGCGGTTTCCACGAGCCCTGTGCGTACAGCGCCACGTCGGTGTGCTCGATCTGCTCCGGCGAAGTAGCGACGGAGTGAAACAGGATCCCCGGCCCGCTGGCCTTCTGATCCACCTGACTCTGGATCGAGCTCTTCGCCATCTCGGCTCCGGCGACCACTTTCAACCTCTCCCATTGATCGAACGAGGCGTTCATCTCTGCGCGAAGCTGGCTGGAAAGACTTCCGAAGGTAACCGTCTCCACCCACGGCTGCGCCGGCGGGCAGCCCTGAG
>DATLVW010000621.1:0-2787 GCA_035577085.1 Thermoanaerobaculia bacterium | reverse complement strand
ACTGCTGCTGCTCGACGTTGACCTGCTCATAGTGATACTGCGGATCGATGATGGCCGGCATGTAGAGCTGCTGCGGATTCGCTTTCGAGAAACCGGCATTGCGGTCGGGACTCCACTGCATCGGAGTGCGGACGCCGTTGCGGTCACCGAGGTAGATGTTGTCGCCCATTCCGATCTCGTCGCCGTAATAGATGATCGGCGTGCCGGGCAGTGAGAAGAGCAGTCCGTTCAACAAGTGAATGCGCAGGCGATGATTCTGCATCAACGGCGCGAGGCGGCGCCGGATGCCGAGGTTGATGCGGGCCTGCCGATCGGAGGCGTAGGTACGCCACATGTAATCGCGGTCTTCTTCGGTGACCATTTCGAGCGTTAATTCATCGTGATTGCGCAGAAACATCGCCCACTGGCAATTCTCGGGAATGGACGGCGTCTGCGCCATGATGTCGATGATCGGAAAGCGGTCCTCCTGCGCGAGCGCCATATACATGCGCGGCATAACTGGAAAGTTGAACGCCATGTGGCACTCGTCGCCATCTCCAAAATACGGCAGCGAGTCCTCGGGCCACTGATTGGCCTCGGCCAGCAGCATCTTGCCCGGGTGTTTGGCATCGACGTGCGCACGCAGCGACTTGAGGTAGGCATGCGTCTCCGGCAGGTTCTCGCAAGTCGTTCCCTCGCGCTCGTACAGATAGGGAATTGCGTCGAGCCGGAAGGCGTCCACGCCCATCTCCATCCAGAAGTCGAATGCTTTGAGGAGCGCTGCGTGAACCGCGGGATTGTCGAAGTTAAGATCAGGCTGGTGCGAGAAGAAGCGGTGCCAGTAATAGGCGTTGGCGACCGGGTCCCAGGTCCAGTTCGACGTTTCGTAGTCTTTGAAGATGATGCGTGCGTCCTTGTACTTCGCAGGCGTATCGCTCCAGACGTAGAAGTCGCGCCATGGCGAGCCCGGCTTGGCGCGGCGTGATTTCTGGAACCACTCGTGCTGGTCGCTGGTGTGATTGATGACCAACTCTGTGATCACTTTCAGCCCGCGGCGGTGCGCCTCTTTCAGGAATCCCTTGAAATCGCTCAGCGTGCCGTAGCTGGGATGGACGGCGTTGTAGTTGGCGATGTCGTAGCCGTCGTCGCGCAGAGGCGAAGGGTAGAACGGTAGAAGCCAGATGATGCTGATTCCCAGGTCCTGGAGATAGTCGAGCTTGCGCGTCAGTCCCTGAAAATCGCCGATGCCGTCGTTGTTGGAATCGAAGAACGCACGGACGTGCGTCTGATAAATGATCCCATCTTTGTACCAGAGGTCGTTCATTAATTGCTTCGCTTACCCGCGGTGTCATCCTGAGCCGCCAAACGGACGGCGAAGGACCTCAAAATGTACGGCATGTGGCTTGTGCATCGTATTTTGAGATCCTTCGCCGTCCGTTGGCGGCTCAGGATGACACGGGTTCGGATTCATAAGAAATACTCGAAATCCTTTTCTGATCTGACCTTGCGACGTATCCGGAAAATGTGCGCGGGGATTACATTCGGATCAAGCTTGACGTAGTTTCGCGGTCCGTGCCATGTGTAGCGCGCACCCGAAAGCAGCTCGTGGACCTGGAATGGGCGATTGGCGTCGAGGTTCAGCACGGAGAGATCGAGCTCGACGTAGCCGGCTTGCGTGTTGTGCGGATCGACGTTGATGATCATCAAGACCGACTCGTCGCCCGCCGATTTGCTGTAGCAGATGATGTCGTCGTTCGTCGTTTCGTGAAACTTCAACGTCGCGTTCTGCTGAAGGGACGGATTCTGGCGCCGGATGCGATTGACTGCGGCGATCAGCTCCGTCAAGTCATCGTCCACCTGCGGCCAGTGCTTGATCTCGTACTTCTCCGAGTCGCGATACTCCTCGCCGCCGGGATCGCGGGCCTCGCCGATGGAACGCTCGAACGCGGGGCCGTAAATGCCGTAGTTCGAGGAAAGAGTGGCGGCAAGCATCAGCCGGATGACAAATGCCGGGCGTCCACCGTATTGGAGATACTCAGGGAGAATATCCGGAGTATTCGGCCAGGCGTTCGGCCGAAAGAAGTCGCTGACCGGCGGCTTTGTGATCTGTCCGAAGTATTCAGTCAGTTCGTACTTCGTGTTGCGCCACGCAAAGTACGTATACGACTGCGAGAAGCCGGCCTTCGCCAGCCAGTACATGATCTTTGGCCTCGTAAACGCCTCGGCCAGGAAGATCACATCGGGATGGTGCTTCTTGACCGTACGAATGACCCAATGCCAGAACGGCAGTGGCTTCGTGTGCGGATTGTCGACGCGGAAGACACGGATCCCATTGTCGATCCAGTAGCGGAAAACGCCGACCAGCTCCTTCCAAAGATCGGCCCAGGCGTCGCTCTCGAAGTGGAACGGGTAGATGTCCTGATATTTCTTGGGAGGATTCTCGGCATACTGAATCGTGCCGTCCGGCCGCTTCTGAAACCAATCGTCGTGCTCGGCCACATAGGGATGATCCGGCGAACCCTGAAAGGCGATATCCATCGCCAGTTCGATGTCACGCGCGCGCGCCGCTTCGGCCAGCCGCCGAAAATCGTCGAGCGTGCCGAGGTCGGGGTGGATTGCCTTGTGGCCGCCGTCCTTCGCACCGATCGCCCAGGGGCTGCCGGGGTCGCTCGTTTCCGTACTGACTGTGTTGTTCGGCCCCTTGCGAAAAGTCGTCCCGATCGGGTGGATCGGCGGCAGGTAGAGAACGTCGAAGCCCATACGAGCGATGCGCGGCAACTGCGCCTCGACATCGCGAAACGTTCCGTG